>JAKAKP010000002.1 GCA_021813445.1 Deltaproteobacteria bacterium | reverse complement strand
CCGCTCCAGGGCCCTGCCTTCCGGCCGCAGGGCCCTTTGCTTTGGCAGGAACATGGTGGTAAATTGTCAGGAGCAGCACCAGCATCCTTTCCATGAACAAACTAAGGCGCATTCCCGGGGGCTTGCCCCTGCTTCTTTGCCTCCTGCTGGCGGTGGCGTGCCTGGCGGTATACAGTCAGGTGCGGCATTTCGACTTCATCACCTTCGATGACGACATGTATGTTACCAACAACCCCATGGTCCGGGCCGGGCTCACCTGGCCGGGGGTGAAATGGGCTCTTAGCGCGTTCCACTCCAGCAACTGGCACCCCTTGACCTGGCTGTCCCATATGCTGGATTGCCAAATTTTCGGCTTACACCCCGGGGGGCACCATCTCGTCAACGTGGCCTGGCATCTGGCCAATACCATACTTCTCTTTCTCTTTTTGGCCCGGTTTACCCGGGCGCTTTGGCCCAGCGCCATGGTGGCCGCGCTGTTCGCGCTGCACCCCATGCACGTGGAGTCAGTGGCCTGGGTCGCGGAAAGAAAAGACGTCCTGAGCACCTTCTTCTGGCTGGCCACCCTGTGGGCTTACGCATTTTATACGGCTGCGCCTTCCCTGCGGCGCTACCTGGCCGTGGTCTTGGGCTTGGCCTTGGGACTGATGGCCAAACCCATGGTGGTCACCCTGCCATTTGTCCTGCTCCTCCTGGATTACTGGCCTCTGGGCCGGGTGCCGGGCGGACCGGGGACCGCGCCGGATTTAGCCGGAAGCGCTGAGCCCCAGCCGCTGCCTGCCAGGAGGGTTTATTGGCAGCTGCTTAAAGAAAAAATCCCCTTGTTCGCCTTGAGCGCGCTTTCCTGTATGGTGACCATGGTGGCCCAGAAAGGCAGCGGCGCGGTGATGCCCATGGCCATCCGGCCCCTGGGGCCGCGCCTCGCCAACGCCCTGGCCGCGTATCTCCAGTATGTGGTGAAGCTCTTCTGGCCTTACCCCATGATCTTTTTCTATCCCCTGGCGCCGGTGCCCTGGTGGCAGGCGGCCGCGGCCGGCCTCGCTCTCCTGGTCCTGACGGTTTTTCTCCTTTACGGCTCCCGGCGTCATCCTTACCTGGCCGTGGGCTGGCTCTGGTACCTGGGCACCCTGGTGCCGGTCATCGGCCTGGTGCAGGTGGGGGGGCAGGCCATGGCGGACCGCTATACCTATATCCCCTTCATCGGCCTCTTCATCATCTTGGCCTGGGGGATATCCGAGGCCACGGCTAGGTGGCGGCACCGGAAAATCGTACTAGCAGGTAGTGCGGCCGCATTGCTTCTGGCTTGTCTCCTGGCCTCCTGGGGAGAGGCCGGTTACTGGTGGAACTCCAAGACTCTTTTCACCCATGCCATCGAACTTAACCCGGACAACTACATGGCTTATCACCATCTGGGCATGGACCTAGTGAACCGGGGCCAGCTCGATCAGGCCGTCGCCATGTACCAAAAGACCCTGGCCCTGGCCCCCAAATATCCTTCTGCCTATAACAACCTAGCCATCGCCTATGCCAAGCAGGGCAAGTTTAAGGAAGCTATCCCCCTCTTCAAAGAGGCCATCAGGCTCACCCCGGAAAATGTCAGCTTTTACCGCAACCTGGCCCTGGCTTACAGCCAGCAGGGGAAAAAGGCGGAAGCCGCAGCCGTGATGGAGCAGGTGAAGTGGCTCTCAGGAAGGAAGTGATTGGCAACGAGTTCGGGCAAGACGGCCCGCTTATCAACCAGTAACTACAAGCCATTTCAAAAGCTGCTCACCTTTCTTCAGGGAGACATCCGCGGCGATTTCTTTCAACCTTTGGAGATGCTCCGGCGCCAACTGGGCGAAGATTGCCTCCAATATTCCTGCCGCCCGCAAAATTATTGCTCTCCTTTAAAATAAAAAAGCCCGCATATGATGCAAATCATACTCCCTTTTCCACCGGCAATCTAACATATATCTCAGATTAGAGACCGGGTAGCCTCGCGGCGATCCAAAGCCGTGCGGCAAATCCAGCGATTCAAACCCTGGGAGGAAGAAAGACCATGAAGATTCTCCACCTATATTTTTCGACCACGGGCAACACCCAAAAGGTGGCTGCACAGGTTGACCGTACCTTGCATCAGCTCGGCCATGAAGTGGAGACGGTGCAGGTTGCCAAAGCAGCGGAACCGGATCTGCTGGCCTATGACCTGATCTTTATGGGGTCGGGCGTCTATTCGTGGCTGCCGGGAAAGCCCCTGGTGGAGCTTATCATCAAGCTCCGGGAAAAATACGCCGGCGCCGGTGAGATCAAACCGGCTGCGCCCCGGCGTCCGGGGAAAAAGGCCGTGATTTATTGCACCTTCGGCGGCGGTCATACCGGCGCCAACGAGGCGGTCCCGGCCGTCAAGTATATGGGGCAACTGTTTGACCATCTCGGCTTTGAGATCATCGCCGAGTGGTATGTACCCGGTGAATTCCTTGGCGGCAACCTCCAATACCTTTCCACCACCGGCCGCCTGGGGAATATTCAGGGGCGGCCCAACGACCACGATTTGCAGGAGATTTCCGAAAAGATAATCGGCATCCTGCGGGTTTGATGGCGGATCGGTATGTGGCCTTGCTTTCAACTTCAGGTAATCGAACCTGCCGACTACGGTGCCGCAACGCTTCTTGGACAGGCAAGGAAAACCGGGTTCCGGCAGTTACAAGAACAAATTGCGATTCTTGCGGGGTGGGGGGAAGGCGAGTCAGTAATTCTCCATCCGGCCGGCCTGGAACCCGGCAAGCCTTTGCGCCCCGAAGTTCAGCCACTCGCCGACCGGAAGCCGTGACTGTTGGCTAAGCTTTCGCAGCCTCGCCAGAACATGGAGATAGAGATGCTAAAGGTGAAACCTAACCCCGGCTACCCCCCGGAAGAGGGGCGATACCTCAGGGGAAATGATTATTCTCCGGTGGCCGTGGTCATCGTCTTGAATTGCGACGACGACAAGATCCCGCCCGAACTGGTGAAGCTGGTGAGGGTGGGGGTGGAATCCGGGGCCGCCCTCTCCGGGAGCGTGCAAACCCCCAATATCGGTTTGGAGAAGTTGATATGCAACATCGTCGCCAATCCGAACCTCCGTTATCTTATTCTGGGCGGTCCCGAGTCCGAAGGCCATGCCACCGGCGAGGCCCTCAAGGCCCTGCTGGCTCACGGAGTGGATGAAACTCAGCGCATTCGGGGGACAGCCGCTCCTCATGCCGTTCTCTATAACTTGCCCCTGGAAATGATTGAGCGGTTTCGTCAGCAGATTTCCCTAATCGATCTGCAATTTGAGGGAGACCCGGGGCTGCTCCGCCGGGCGGTCTGGTCCTGTTACCAGGAAAAACCGGTGGAGTTTCGTAATTATATTTTGTCCGACCCCGGCGCCTACCCCGAAGCCCCTCTCGTCAGCCAGTTGACCTGGCGGGTCACGCAACCTTGGGCCGGGATAATGGACGAAAAAGAGGCGGCCGCCAAAAGCAGGGCCCTGGCCCGGGCCGAACATCTGCGGGCCCGGGCGCGGCAGGGCGGGTTTTCTGGAAGCGGAAACGGAGGGGCTGATGGACCTGGCGGTTTATGATCTCAACTCCACCAAGGCCGCCACTATCATCGGGATGGGGCTGCTTATCAGCGTGGGCCCGGCCTTTACGATTACTCATGTTTCATGATCGGCAAATTTGACCGCAATCCTTTGAAATCTGTCTTGGATCTGCAAAAAGGCCTCGACCACATCTGGATCAAAATGGGTTCCTTTGCCTTCCTTTATGATCGCTACCGCCTTTTCATGAGTAAACGCAGACTTATATAACCGTTTACTGGTTAGGGCGTCGTAAACATCCGCCAGGGCCATGAGCCTGCCGGCAAGGGGAAAGCTGATTCTCCTGTCATCCTGGGTGAAAAGAAGGCTCTACAGGCTGATGAAAAATCTTTGAGCAGGGACTTCTATAATGTCGCAGAGCAGTTTGGGCGTGGACTATGTTTCTGGTATCAAAAGGAAAATCATAAGAGGTAAAATAAATTTTAACAACAAAGGGATGCTGAAAGAAGCTAAAAGAAGCTAAAAGATTTAGAACTTGAGCAACTCTGATGCGGGAATAAGAATTTTGCATCATGCTTTAGCTTGTTTAAACTTAAGGCGGTTCTCTGCGGTCCACTGCCAAACGGTGGACCAGAGGGGGGACCTGAGCAGATATCCCTCCGGGGCCTGGACAATTTAAGAAAAAAATTGATTCTTCACTCTCTTGGTTTTATAATTGCACTAATTTTCTCAAAAAGGAGGTGATCCCAGGTGCATCGGCCCGTGCTGATTATTCGCAGGAAGTCCTGAAGCCCAGGTGTTCGGGGGGCCTTGGTAAGGCCCGCAGCCTTAAGGCGCTGGATAAGGCCGGGGAAGATCGCCTGGGATTGGGATTGCCTGCAGTAGATTCCTGTTTCACCTCCATCCTTTCCTTCCCCAGGTAAGCTCCTCCAATCTGCCTTCATTCCAGCTTAGTCAGTAATACCCGCACATCTGGGAACAATTGCCGGTGGTAGTGCGTCCGCGGCCGGTAAGCCGGACGCGTTGCGCCCGCCGGGGGTAATGGGACTGGGAGACCGCGGGGTGGCCCAGACCAGCCGCACTCTCGCCCAACCTTATGGGGCATTTTTTCCGAACGCGGGATGGAGGAGTTGAGGATGACTGAGGATTATTCCCCCAAGGTAGTCGGTTTTCTGTGCCGCTGGTGTTCCTATACCGGTGCTGACCTGGCCGGCGCCATGCGGCTGCAATATCCCCCCAACATCAGGATCATCCAGGTACCCTGCACCGGCAAGGTCGATATCATCCACCTGCTCCAGGCCTTTGAGGTGGGAGCGGATGCGGTTTTTGTCTCCGGTTGCCACGAAGGGGACTGCCATTATGTGGCCGGTAATTACTATGCCCGGAAACGGGTGGAAAGAGTCAAAAAGATTCTCAAGGAAGTGGGCCTGGAGCCGGAACGCCTGGAAATGTTTCATATCTCCGCGTCCGAGGGACCCAAGTTCGCGTCCGTGGCCCGGGAAATGACGGAACGGGCCTGCAAACTGGGGCCCAATCCGGTGAAGGTGGAACTCCGGGCCGCCTGGCTGGCGGAGCAACCGGTGGCCACAGCCGCGGCCTGTTAGAGCTTAAATAAAGGAGAAGAAATGACAGAGCCAGAATTTCCCAGAGTGCTGGGTTTTTGTTGCCGTTGGTGCTCCTATGCCGGTGCCGATCTGGCCGGAGCCATGCGCCTGCAATATCCCCCGGAAATCAGGATCATGATGGTGCCTTGCACCGGCCGGGTGGATATCCTCCATATCCTCAGGGCCTTGGAATTGGGGTTCGATACGGTCTTCCTCTCCGGCTGCCACGAAGGGGACTGCCACTATCTGGCCGGCAATATCAAGGCCAAAAAGCGGGTCAACAAGTTGAAAAAGGACTTGGAGGCCATGGGGCTAGAGCCCGAACGTCTGGAGATGTTCCATGTCAGTTCCGGGGAAGGCCCCAAGTTTGCCGAGGTCTGCCGGGAGATGTACGAAAGGGCCGTGAAACTGGGTCCCAATCCGGTGAAACGTAAAGCTCAAGCTGCCTGACAAGCCGTCCACATGCCTGTGGATTTAGCGGCAAGCCAATAAGATTGAGGTAAACAGGACATGAGTAAGGCAACCCTCACTTTAAATGGAATGACGGTGGAGTTTCAGCCCGGTCAGACCATTTTGGAAGTGGCACAAGGCCATGGGGTCTACACCATCCCTACTCTGTGCTATTTGAAGGATGCTGCTGCCACCGGCTCTTGCCGGATGTGCACGGTAGAGGTGGAAGGGGCGAGGACCCTGCTGCCGGCCTGCGCCACGGTGGCCAATCCTGGGATGGTGATCAAGACTGAGTCTCCCCGGATTGACGCGGCCCGCAAGATGGTCCTGGAACTGCTGCTGGCCTCCGGCAACCATAATTGCTTGATTTGCGAGGCCAATGGGGAGTGCGAACTGCAGGCCCTGGCCTATCGTTATCAGGTGCCCACTCCCAACTTTGTCACTACCCCGGACACCCGCTTTTATTACGAAGAAAGCAACAGCATGATCGTCCGGGACTTCTCCAAATGCATTATGTGTGGCCGCTGTGTGCGGGGCTGCAATGAGCGCCAGGTGAACCAGGCCATTAGCATCGGCTACCGCGGAACCCACAATAAGATCGTGGCCAAGGCCGATTATCCTTATATCGATTCAGATTGCGTCTTTTGCGGCGAATGCGTGCAGTCCTGTCCGGTGGGGGCATTATTGGACAAAGGGGCCATGCGCCAGGGGCGGCCCTGGGAGCACCGCTGCGTCCGCACTACTTGCCCCTACTGCGGGGTGGGTTGTCAGATGGACCTCCACCTCAAGGGGGGCCAGATCGTCAAGGTGACCGGGGTTCAGGCCGTGCCCAATAACGGGCGGCTCTGTGTTAAGGGCCGGTTCGGCCTGGGCTTCGTGCAGCATCCGGATCGCTTGAAAACGCCTTTGATCAAAGAGGATGGCGCATTCAGGGAGGCCTCCTGGGATGAAGCCCTGGATTTGGTGGCTACCAGGCTCTCGGAAATTAAGAAGAAACATGGTCCCGAGAAGATTGGCGGTTTTTCTTCGGCCCGGGTGACTAATGAAGAGAACTATCTGATGCAAAAACTGATGCGCGCCGTGATCGGCACTAACCATGTGGATCACTGCGCCCGTCTCTGCCATGCCTCCACCGTGGCCGGTCTGGCCGCCACCTATGGTTCCGGGGCGATGACCAACTCCATCGCCGAGCTGGAAGATGCCGATTGCATCCTGGTGATCGGCTCGAATCCCAGCGAAAATCATCCGGTTATTGGGGCCAACATCAAAAGAGCGGCCCGGTTGAAAAATAAGGACCTGATCGTCATTGATCCACGTCGGCAGGACCTGGTGCGGCATGCCAAGTTGTGGCTGCGCCAATATCCCGGCACCGATATTGCGGTGATCAATGGCCTGATGAATGTCATCATTGATGAAAACTTGCACGCTACCGCTTATGTTGCCGAACGCACGGAAAATTTTGCAGCGGTGAAAGAGACGGTAGCCAAATATACCCCGGATTACGTGGAAAAGATCAGCGGCGTACCGGCCGCCGACTTAGTCAAGGCTGCCCACCTTTATGCCGCCGCGCCCGCAGCCTCCATAATCTTTTGCATGGGCATCACTCAGCACACCGTGGGCACGGATAATGTCAAGGCCATCTCCAATCTGGCCATGCTGTGCGGCAATGTGGGCATTCCCCATGCCGGGGTCAACCCCTTGCGGGGCCAGAACAATGTGCAGGGCGCCTGCGACATGGGGGCGCTGCCCAACGTCTTCTCTGGCTATCAGGCGGTGACTGACGCCGCCAATCGGCAGAAGATGGAGAATGCCTGGGGTGTCAACGGCCTCCCGGACTACGTGGGAATGACCCTCACCCAGATGCTGCCGGCCATTGCCACTGGCGACATCAAGGCCCTCTATATCATGGGGGAAAACCCGGCCCTGTCCGATCCCGATTGCGGCCATGCCGTCAAGGAGATGCAGGAGCTTGAATTCCTGGTGGTCCAGGACACCTTCCTGACCGAAACCGCCAGGCTGGCCCACGTAGTCCTGCCAGCCTGCTCCTTCGCCGAAAAGGACGGCACCTTCACCAGCACCGAACGTCGGGTGAACCGGGTGCGACAAGCCATTGCGCCGGTGGGCCAGTCCAAACCCGACTGGCTGATCATCTGCGAGGTGGCCCGCCGCCTGGGTTATCCCATGGAATATAAGAACGCGGAAGAGATTTTCGAAGAGATTCGCCAGGTCACCCCATCCTACGCAGGGATGACCTATGAACGTTTAGAGAGGGCAGGCCTCCAGTGGCCCTGCCCTACCACCGACCACCCGGGGACGACCTATCTCCATAAAGATAGATTCACACGCGGTAAAGGGCTCTTTTTCGCCGTGGAGCATCAGGACCCGGCGGAAATGCCCGATGCCGAGTACCCGCTCTACCTGACCACCGGACGCCTGCTTTATCAATACCATACCGGCACCATGAGCAGGCGGGCTGCCGGGCTGGTGGAGAAGGCCCCCGAATGCCGGATAGAGATGGCCCCCCTGGACGCCGAGAAATACGGCATTACCGACGGCGAGCAAATTCGGGTCCGGACCCGGCGCGGGGCGATAACCGCCAAGGTCCTGATTACGGATAAAGCCGTGTCCGGCACGATTTTTATCCCGTTCCATTTTGCCGAGGCAGCGGCGAACCAATTAACCATCGCCGCCCTGGACCCGGTGTGCAAGATTCCGGAATTTAAAGTATGCGCCGCCAGGGTGGAAAAATTGGCGGCCTAGCCGGTCTTATCCTTTGAGGAGATATTTTATGGAACCATTGGATTTCAGCAATCTGGCGGAACGAAGAAAGAAGAGCATCTTCAGCGATATCCTGTCGGCATCCCATATGAATGCCTGCTTCACCTGCGGCACCTGCTCCGGGGGGTGCCCCTTGACGGGCATGGAGAGCACCCGGGACGAGGGCCTGGATGCCCGCAAGGTCATCCGCATGGCCCTTATGGGCCTGGACCAGGAAGTCATCGATTCCCGTTTCATCTGGGTTTGCACCGGTTGCCAGCGCTGCGAGATCGGCTGCCCCATGGGCGTCAAGCTGGTCAAAGTCTGGATGGCGGCCAAGGCGGCCCGGCCCCGGGACAAGGTGCCGGGAGTGCTGCACAAGGGCGTGGACATGTGTCTGAAGACCGGCAACAACATGGGCATCCCCGAGGAGGACTATGTCACCCTGCTGGAGGAACTGGGGGAGGAACTGGCGGAAGAGAGCTGCCCCGGCTTCGTCACCCCGGTGGAGAAGGTGGGCGCGGATTACCTCCACTTCCAGAACTCCAAGGAGGCCTACGCCGAACCCGACGACATGAAATGGTGGTGGAAGATCTATTATGCCGCCAAGGCCGACTGGACCACCTCGTCCCAGAACTGGGAATCGGTGGACTGGGGGATTTTCACCGCCAACATGGAGGCCAGTAAGGAAATCGCCCGGCGCAAAGTGGAGAACATGAAGCGCCTCCAGGCCAAAACCCTGATCCTGCCGGACTGCGGCGGCGCCTCCTACGGCACCCGCCTGAATATCGAGAACCATTTCAAACACGAGTTCGGCCCAGTTGTATAATC
>JAKAKP010000044.1 GCA_021813445.1 Deltaproteobacteria bacterium | reverse complement strand
TGAATGAGATCGCCCTGGCGCTGCTGTGGGCCATGTTCGGCTGGCGCATCGCCTTACTCTACATGGCCACCGGACTGGTCATCGCCATTTCCAGCGGCATC
This sequence comes from Deltaproteobacteria bacterium, assembly GCA_021813445.1. Classification (GTDB taxonomy): domain Bacteria; phylum Desulfobacterota; class Desulfobaccia; order Desulfobaccales; family 0-14-0-80-60-11; genus SURF-52. Next base: position 43,814 of record JAKAKP010000044.1, on the reverse strand, counting down.
GTCATCGGCCGCCTGAACCTGGAGCGCCAGGTGGAAGACTGGGTCTATGAGATCCGCATGGGGCAGCCTCCGGCCCACCTGCAAACCTTGACCTGGATGGGCCGGATTGATTACGGCTTTCACCAGGTCAGAGAAATTGTCGGCCGGGTCTGGCCCTATATCATTGGGGGGATCGGGGCCGGCGCGGCGATTCATGGCTATATTCCCGCGGGCATGATGGCCGAATACATGGGCAAGGCCTGGTGGTCGGTGCCGGCGGTGGTTCTGTTCGGAGTCCCGTGGTATTCCAACGCCGCGGGAGTGATTCCCATCGTGGAGGCTCTCATGGGCAAAGGGGCGGCCCTGGGCACGACGCTGGCTTTCATGATGTCGGTCATCGCCATTTCCTTCCCGGAAATGGTGATTCTCCGGAAGGTATTGAAGCCCAAACTCATCGCGGTTTTCATCTGTGTAGTGGCCGCAGGGATTACCATTGTCGGTTATCTCTTCAATGCCGTTTTGTGAGGACGGCCTGTAACTAAAGAAATGCTCAAGAAGTGGCTGGCGGCAGCTAACCGCCAGGAATAAATAACTGGGGGAGACTGATGCGCCATTTAAAAGCGAGCCTGCTTATGTTGGCTGTGGTGACCACTCTGCTGGGAATCAGCGTACCAACCATTTCTTCTGGGGCGAACCCCAAACTGGCTGAAGTCATTTATATCACCAGGAGCAAGGCCTGCGGGTGCAGCGCCAAAAGCGTCCAAGCTGCCGACACTTTGGTGAACCAGACCTTTACCGGGCCGCGGCAAGCCTTGCTGAAGCGCATTGATTACGACACTGACCGCCAGGCCGCGGTGCCGTATATTGGCGAATACCGCCTCATCCAGTTGCCAGACCTGATTTTTCTGGACGCCCAGCATCACCTGCTCTGGATGGCCGTGGGTAATGTGGCGCACGAGAACCTGGCTGCCAAGCTCAGCCAATTCGGTGGCTAAGACATCAAATCAAAGAGGAACGAAAGACCATGAAAAAGTTACAGGTGTTGGGGCCCGGCTGCCCCAAATGCATAGAGTTGGCCAAACGGACGGAGGCCGCAGCCCAGGCTCTGGGCGGCGACTTTGAAGTGGAGAAAGTCTCCGATCTGGGCAAAATCATGGCCTATGGCGTGATGATGACTCCGGCCCTGGTGGTGGACGGAGAGGTAAAGGTAGTGGGGCAGGTTCCGAGCGTAGACGAGATTAAAAAAATCATCAGCTAAATTAAAATAAGGGCCGCAATCCATGCTGAAAGTCTTGTTCCTCTGCACTGAAAACTCGTGCCGCAGCCAGATGGCCGAAGGCTTGGTTAACCATGATCTGGCCGGACAGGTACAGGCTTTTTCCGCGGGGGTGCGGCCCAGCCGGGTCAATCCCCTGGCTATTCAGGTAATGGCCGAGTTGGGCATCGATATCAGCCAACATCGTTCCAAGTCAGTGGACGATCTGGCTGAAACCAATTTCGATCTGGTTATCACCGTCTGCGACCAGGCTCGGGAGCAGTGCCCGGTCTTTTTTGGACCGGCTGAGGTACTCCACGTCGGCTACCCGGATCCGGCCCGGAGCACCGGCACGGAAGAAGAGATCATGGCGGCGTTCCGAGAGGTGCGGGACGAGATGCGGCGGCAACTACTCCCACTTCTTAAGGAAAAATTAAGGGCGCCTAAGCCCCAGAAGGGCTGCATTGCTGCTGGACCAGATCAAGAACTATGAAATCTTCCGGCCCAAGTGCGATGCCACCAAGGAAGTCTTGCACAGCATCGCCACCTTTGACAGCGATATTTCCCCGGTATTTCCCTACCTGAACGCGGAGTTGGGCGGGTGGGATTATGACCAGACCAACCAAGTGGTTTTGCTCAAGCTTTCCGCTGGCAAGTGGGTCACCCTCCAGCCCCATGAGATTGCCATTCGGGGTGCCCGGGATATCGAAGAATCCCAAGCCCTGCTGGAGTGGATCAAAGAACAGATTAATGATATTTACGAGCGCCGGGACGGCATCAAGCCTCGCTACACCGGTCAGGCGGGGCTCAAGGTGATGGAAATCTTGAAGTTGCTGCCCATGACCAACTGCAAGGCTTGCGGCTACGCCACTTGCATGGCCTTTGCCGCGGCTTTGCGGGAGGGTGAAATCTCCCTTAATGACTGCCCACCTTTGTGGGAAGAGAAATACCGGGGAAAAAGGGAAAAGCTCCAGGTCTATTTAGAATGTTTTGGCTGGCGGGCTCTTGACGCGGAATAGGAGAAAGCAGAATTATGCGTTTCGATAGACTGGTTAACCTGGCTTTTATCTGGACATTACTGCTGCTGTGTACGCCGGTCATCGCCAAGGCCACCATCGGATCGAAGGTCCAGCTCCGCCACATCATCCGCTTCCGGGGCAAACCGGGAGAGGAACTCAAAGGTCAGGTGCGTTTTACTTCCCACCGACACCGTTCAAAATGATGGCCACCGGTAGGATCACAAAAATAATCAGTTTTTTTGCAAGTTTTTTTCTTAATCATAACAGTTGTTCATGAGCTCTTCGCTCACCCGTAAATTATGAAAAGTTACCGGCAGTTAACCTTGAACTTTGAACCTTGAACTTTGAACTTTTCAGGACAGTGTAATAAATGAAGGGGCTGGCTTTTTCCACCCCCGGCACGGCCTTAACGCTATAATGGTAATATTCCGGCATCGAGGATTGTTCATTAAAAGGCCCGCCCCGATGACGCTCCACCACCCAAAGGTCCGGGTTGGTGGCCTTGATGACCTTGCCCTCGTAAATATTGCCGCGATAAAGGCCGTTCATGGCCAGGACTATGGTAAACAGCAGGCCCACCCCGATGACCGTGGCGATAAACCGGCCCCTGTGCAACTTCAAGTCATGAACCGCTAAATCCATCATCCCTCCACGAAGGCCGCGGTCATTACTTCCGCCCGCACTTCTTTGCCCGGCTTGGTCATCTCCGGGGAAACAACGAATTTTATCATTACTTCTTTGCGCCTCCGGTATTGATCACCGGTTTGACCGCTTTGCCCGGCTCAATGCCGGCCGGGTTGATGATCACCTTCTCGCCTGCCTTAAGACCCTTACCCGCGGCTCCTCCCAGAAACGCCAGGCCCAGGACTTGGCCCAAGGCATTTTGCAAGGCCTTGGGCTCGCGGCCAAAGCTGTCGCCGATGAGCGACATGGTCACTGGCAGGATGGCCGCGGCGAAAGCGCCGCTCACCGGCCGGATCAGGCTCAGAGAGACGATACCCGTAGCCAGCGCCCCCAGTCCGCAAAAGATGGCCGAGCCGAAGGCCGCCAAATTGATAACCCTGGCTTTGCCATAGCGGTCGGCCAACGGCCTGAAAATCAAGGTAAAAAGGCCGAAGGGCAGCATGCAGGCAGTGACCATCAGCGCCGCCGTGCTGGTGCCGATATGGAAGTCTCTGGTCACCTCCACGATGAGCGGCGCGGCCACGTAATTGTCGCCATTGCACCAAAAGGCCATCAGCCCTAAAACCAAAACCATCCGCCGGGCAGATTCCTTATCCATAGACCCTCCTTAAATTCCCCTTGCTCGATAACATGTTATGATAAAGTAAGGAAAAGGGCGTATGATCCGAATCATATGCAGATGAATCTTCTCAGGGAGAGGAAGAAATTTGCAGGCGACAGGGATATTGGAAGCGATCTTTGCCCAGCTTTCTCCGGAGCATCGCCGGAAGGTGGAGCATATCGCCGTGGAGGTGCCCCTTAAAAAAGGAAAGCAACTTTTCGCTCCCGGTGATCCATCCCGGGGTTTTTATGTGGTCCAGGAAGGCGCAGTCCGGGTTTATGGGATGTCTTCGCAGGGCAAGGAGATCACCCAGGAGATCGCCGGCCGGGGGAGTGCTTTCGCTTTGGCCAGTCCTTTTTCCGGCACTTACCACTGCTTCGCCGAGGCCCTGACAGATTGCCGGCTTTACCTGATAAAGAGAGAAGAATTTTTAGACCTGGTAACCGCCGATATAAAGTTCGCCGCCGAATGGATGCGCCTGCTGTCCCAGATGGTTATTCAACTGCGCAGGCGTCTGGTCGATTTGACCCTCAGGACCCCCAAAGCGAGGATAGCCAGTTATCTTCTGCTCCTCTCTGAAATGCAAAATTCCCGGTCTCTTACCCTGTCTGTCCCACGCAAAGAACTTGCGACCTTCCTGGGCATGACTCATGAAACTTTTTACCGTACCGCCAAGGAGATGGAAAATGAAGGTCTGGTGAAGTTTTCCGGCAACACCGCGGAAATAATTAACCAGGACCATTTGATGAAAATTGTGGAATGATTTCTCGTTCAGAATGAGCGAAATGGATTCTACCGGAGCCAGCGGGATATTTTTGTCTTATCCATAAAAATAAGGAGGGATAATCCGGTTGCGGCAAAGACGAACAAAATAGTTTTAATCCGGAAGGCAATAAGAGCCACCGCTGCCCCCAAAAGAATGACTTTACTGCCGAGAATTCGGGCTTGAAAACAAAGAGAATCGGGCAGGTTTTAACCCGCCCGGCCTTATTTACTTTTATCACCGGCCTTTTGGCTCTTCAGGAAAGAGTCCAAAGCCATAAATCCCGATAAATACCCCCGCAACCATGATCAAAATGCCGGCGATTATTGCTCCCGTACCCGGCGGGGTCTCATTAATTAGGGTTGTTGAGGAGCCTTCTCATGGCTTTCCTCCTGCTTCAGCCAACAAATTGGCTTGGTTATATCCAACGTTATTCATCGAGGGACCATTTCCCAGATGAATTATTCATGTCATGAGAGGTGGAAACATATTAAACATTAATTAATAAGTAATGATTTTGGCGACGACTCATAAGTCTTTTCCATGAAGTTATAAAGCCTTGACCACAAGGACTGCAGCTTCCGCCTGACTAATGACGTGTTCGGTCACGCTGCCCATGAGCAAACTCGTTAACCCTGTTCTTCCATGACTGCCGACGACTATTAAGCCTGCCTGTTTCTGCTTGGCAATTTCAAGGATGATTTCATGAGGCTTGCCTTGTAAAATTATTCCTTCTTTTTCCAGACCCTCTATTTCCGAGAGTTCCATGACTTGCTTGACATTCTCTTCTGCCAATGGAATTTCCATAACCGAGGATGCGACGGATAGGACGATCAGGGAGCTTTTATATCGTTTTGCGATGACCACAGCTTCAGAAGCGGCTGCGGCACTATGAATGGAGCCGTCTGTCGCAATAAGTATAGTCTTGTAGTCGGCTTTTGCACCCGGGGGAATGACCAGGACCTTACAGGGCGCCTGCCCGATGACATTCCTGGTAACGCTGCCCATGATGAGCTTCTTGATTCCCTTTCTGCCGTGGGTGCCCATCACGATCATATCGACGTGATTCGTTACCGCGGCGTTGACAATGTCCAGAGAGGGATCATCACCGCGGTAAATGAAGGTCTCGCAGTCCACGCCCTGCTCCGAGGCCATCCCCCTGATGGAGGCAAGCTTCTCCTGCATCTCTTTTTCCGCCTGTTCTATAACCCACGGCATGGAATCTTCGCATTCCCGGTTGGTTAATACCGTGGTCATGGCGATCAATTTACTGGAACACGCCTTGGCCAATTGGATGGCTTCCTCCACCGCACTTCGACTGGAGTCGGACCGGTCCGCGGCCACCAACAACCTCTCCATTCCTTCCATCAAACATATCTGAGCATCCATATTACTCTCCCCAGGCCAACACCATGACATCGCGCAGGCATTATCTGCTTCGGGCCGCCTCTCAACGAAACACGGCCAGCGATACCAGCGCGCCCCCCAGGACAATCCAAACAGTGTCGATCTTGGTGAACCGCTGTATACCAAATGCTGCTACAGCCATGGAGATAGCCGGAATATCCACCAGAGTCCCCCTGGCCAGTTTAATCAGCACAATTACCAGGGTGCCGATGAAGGCGGCCACGATGCCCCCGATGACCTGCGTGACGGGACTCACCTGGCCAGCGTTGGGGTAGGGGCTGGCCGCTATGGCAGTCATAGCCCAGGCCGGAAAGTACATGTTCACCATGCCCGCCAGGGCGCCGACCACGCCTGCCACCTTGTAGCCGATAAAGGCGCCGATGATGGTCACCGGACCTGGAGTGATAAGACTCAGAGCCAGCGCCACGGCAAACTGCTGATCGGTAAGCCAGTGGAACTGATTGACCACGGTCTGCTGGATGAAGGGCAGCATGGCATAGCCGCTGCCGAAGACCAGCGCGCCGATCCTCAGGAATCTGCCGCCCATCTGCAGCAATTCGGGTCTGAAGCGGATCAAGAGCAGGTTTGCGGCCAGAATTAAGGACAACCAGACGACAAGCATCGTGATTTTGCGCCAATGCAGGGGTAAGAGCACTTGACTGCAAGCGGAGATGTATTCGGTGCCTGCCGTGGCGGCTGCTTGCCGGCTTTTGCTCTGCCACAACCTTCTGATCCTGCCGGGCTGGGACTGCTGGGAATTAGATTGACCGGCCTGTGGTTTGAATGCCGCGCTGCCGGGATTGCCTGATAGTTGAGTACCCTTTCGCAAGAGACCGCTCCAACTGCCCGTCCAACGGTTCATTGCCGGAAAGCGGTGATTCAGGAACACCATGATCAGGCTGGCGCCTCCGGTGAGAGCCAGGATTTTGATTATTCCCATCTCGAACCAGAAGACCATGGCAAAACCGATGATCGCCATCAGCCAGTTGAAGATGGTCTTGACCCCGGATCTCCAAAGGTTAATGATGGTATTGAAAACCAGCCCGACGACCAGGGCTCCCAGGCCGCGAAACAGTCCCGAAACAACAGGCATATCACCATACTTGAAGTAAAGGTGTGAAAGCAGCAGCATGAGCAAAAAACAGGGAATCAAAAAGCAAACCGTGGCCACCGCCGCCCCGGGCAAGCCCCGCAGCCGGAAACCCAAATAAGAAGAGAGGTTGACCGTAGGCGCCCCCGGCATCAATTGTGCCAGCCCCAGGCCCTGCAGATATTCCTCATCGCTGAACCACCGCCTTTTCTTGGTCATCCAGTTTTTGGCTTCTCCCAGGGCAGCAAGGCTAAAGGACGCCAGCCCGATACCCAGAAAGGTGCGGGCGATATGCCAGAGCTTTACCCGGGGCACTTCATCCGTGGTAACCGCCTTTGGTTCGTCCATCAGAATACCTTCTGCCATGCTTTCAATCTCCATTGGGACTGGTGGCTCCAGGGTTTCAGCCTTTCCGGCAACAGGTCGCTTTCAGATGACCTTGGCCAGTAAAACTTAGGTATATACTGACACGATAATTAAAATAATCATGTTAATTTGAAATTGTCAAGATGGTTTTCGGCTGCTTGCTAAAAATCCAAAAATATTTAAAATTACGATAGGAAATGTTCCGGACAGAGTTGAGAGGCGATATGGCAAGGAAGAAACACGATGCAGGGCTTATGAAATCGGACGTCCAGCCCATGGATAGGCAGGAACGCACCAGCCATGGGCGCATCGTTTCCGTACCGGCAGGTAGCCGGTACCTGGACCCGGTTCAGCTCAACCGGCTTGAGCTGGCATTTCGCGACTGGGCCGAAGACACGCCGAGAGCGGATGTTCGCTTGTCTCGCAAACGCATCTTGCTAATCTTTCTATTGATTCGCTACACCGGCGCCAAGTTGAACGAGGGGTTGGCTCTCAATCCTTTTCAAGATATTGATTTTGACAGACATACGGTGGTTTTTGGGAAATCGGATGCAACCTCGCGGGAGGTCCAAATACCGGAAACGCTCTCTCAAGAAATTCAAACGGCGCTCGCTGATGCCGCTTTCCAGAAATCCCGTGACAGCTTGTTTAACGTGGACCCCGGTCACGTTCGCCGCAAGTTTTATGAACGGGCCTCGGCTTGTGGCTTCCCCAAAGAGTTGGGAGGCCCGGACGCAATCCGGAAATCCCGGGCAGTGGAAATGCTTCAGAGCAACATGCCCTTGCCGGTGGTGCAAAAAATCCTGGGGCATTCCACGCCCAATTTAACCGCGTCCTTTGTGTCGTTTTCCGATGCCGATATCCACCAGGTGGCCAAATTCTTTTTGGAAAAAGAGTCTCAGCGCAAAACCAGTGCGCGCAATACCTTTTTCGGCAAAATCAACACTATTCAAAAAGGGGATGTCCAGGCCAGGATAGAGTTGGTTACCATCGCCGGGGATCTGGTAACCACGATAATCACCAATGACAGCTTAACTAGGCTTGGCCTCAAGGTGGGGGCCTTGATCACCGCCGAGGTCAAAGCTCCCTGGGTGATCCTGCAAAAAGAGCATGGGCTCCCCCAATGTTCTGCGGAAAACAAGTTTAGGGGGACCGTGGCCCGAATCACTCAAGGCAAGGTCACCACTGAGTACGTGGTCCGCATTGCCGACGGGACGGAGCTCTGCTCCCTGGTAAGTAGTGAAAGCAGCCGGCGGCTCGACCTGCGCGAAGACGATCCGGTATGGGCCGTCTTCAATAGCTTTTCAGTAATATTGCGTCTGGACTAGAAATCGTAATTACGCCTAGGCCCGGCGGCGAAACAGCACCTCGGCCAGGAGCCAACTGGCAAGCAGGAATAGAAAAATAGCCAGAAGAGGGATAATTGGAGTGGCAAATTCTGAGCGCTCTGCAACTCCCAAGTGGAGAAGTTCCACCACATAGGTTAGGGGAGATATCAGGGCCAAAAGTTTGAGCCAGGAAGGAAAACAGTTTATTGGCAGGCAACAGAGCAAACTAAATCATCAGTCTGGATGCCCTTGGGAATCTAAGGCAGCAAGGCCGCAATTTTTGCAGCCAATTTTTTAGCGACACCCTCCCTGGCGGTTGTTTCCTCGTTCTCGCTGAAAACCCGGGTCCAGGCGGAAACCAAAGTTTTCTCCTCTTTTTTGGAGGAATCGGTGATGCTGACATCAATATTGCCGACAAACAGGACCTTTGGTGAGCTGCCGCTGAACATACCCAACACCGCGCCGGCGCCAAAGCCGATCAGGCCACCCGTGGTGCCCGCCGCCGAAGTAGTATTCAAGACACTGCCTGAAGTTGCGCTTCCGGCCGCAGTTCCAATGGCATTCCCGGCAGCCCTCTTACTGACAACCTGTCAGGAAACAATAAGTCTGCGCCTGCATTTCCGGACTCAAGTATTTCACCAGCTGCGCGTTTTAAACCCCGGCAAGGGAAATCTGTCATTAGGCGCCAGGTTTATCGGATACCGGAATGTCTCCGCGGTGGCATTAACCGCTAAAGAAAACCCATAGCCCGACCCGGGACGGCGTGGGTCACCTCGATGTCGCTCTGACCAGGAGCCACCCACCATCAAGGAGGCTGGAACCATGCCAGAGAATAATGCTTCCCAGGACGATCTCCAAAGCCGGTCGGCAAACACTCCCCTTTATCAAGAAATCCCTCCAGAACTGCGCCAGATCCTCGACGCACATCAGCTGTGGCTGAGAACCGGAGAAGTTCAAGGCTCCCCGGCTGACTTATCCAAGTATGACTTCCGGGGCCTCAATCTGACCGGAGAAATTCTCCAAAAAGCTAACTTAGAGGGAGCCAACTTCCAAAGGGCCAAGCTCGCCGGCGCCGACTTGCGGTTGGCCCGACTGACTGGAGCGAACTTTTTCGACGCGGATCTGACCGGCGCGGATTTCCGGGATGCTAATCTCGAGAAGGCTGATCTGGCCGACAGCAGGGGCCTTTCTCTCCTGAGATTGGCCCGGGCCAACCTGGCTGATGGTCAATTGCCGGAGGGGCTGAGGAACTTCACTGGGCTTGATTATGTCAAGGACGCTTCGGGCATTAACAGCACCCTCTTCACCACCCTGCTGATTTCCTGTGGATATGCCGCAGTCACGGTGTTTACCACCTCCGACGTAGCCCTCCTCACCAATACCGGCACCACCTCCCTTCCCCTTCTCCGCCCCGCAAGCCCCTGCTGCCTTTCCTGGAACAACTGAGCCGGGAATTGCCAAAAAAATGGGACCGGATCAAAAACGATTACGTGCCCAACGACGATTGGCTCCTCTGGGACTTAAAGCCGGCGGCGGCCACCGGCGGGGCCATCAGTTCCACGTACTTTTATGGCGGCCAGGGTTATGAAGAAAAGGATGCGGAGTAAATCCCATGCGAGTTATTCCTTCCGCCGCTTCCGGGAGCAGCCCGGGCACAAGGCCGCGGATCTACCGCTGAAAACCACGGATGTCTGGAGCAAGTGGTACTTCACCCCCGGTCATGAACGGGAAAAGGATTTCTAAATTTTCGGAAAGGATGCGACCTCTTTGGCCGGATAAGCCTCAGGGACCCGGCCCAGAGTCAATCTTCTCCCTCCGGCCAAGGGGGGCGCAGTCTCCAGAAGCAGGATGAACTAACTTTGGCGGGCACCAGGGTTTTTACGATCCCTGGAGAAGTTACCTTTATGAGCCCGCAGTCTTTATCCCTGCCACACCGCCGATGCCATGACTTTTTCTTTATCTCCTCTCTTTTTGCAGAGGCTTCCTTACAAAACCAGGCGTTGAAACGCGCCATAGACAAAAAAGAGAGGAGATGGTTACTAACCGATGATAGCTCCGCAACGAGAAGGCGTTACTCATGATGGCGGCTATACTAGGTATTGATTTTGCAATAGGATCGGGCATAATGAAATTAGATGCGGATTCATCCATTGGCATGGTACCAATACCAATAGTGTCCCCTTGCTATAAGGCAATGCGAAACTTGTCATCTATTCTCCCCTGGATCCGCAATCTTTGGAAGACAGGTGATTTATGAGCGGAAAATGGAAGGTACTGGTTGTCGATGATGAAATGATTGTGCGGGAATCCCTGGTGGATTGGTTCATGAAGTCGGGCTATGACGTGGAAGGCGCCGAGGGCGGCCGGCTTGCCCTCGAGATGGTGGACAAGAAGGACTACGATTTTATTTTTCTCGACATCAAAATGCCCGAGGTGGATGGTTTCGAGGTGCTCGATTACGTCAAGGTCAACTGCCCCCAGTCAATGGTGGTCATGATTACCGCTTACGGATCCATTGAAACTGCAGTTGACGCCATGAAACGCGGAGCTTCCGATTATCTCACGAAGCCCTTCGAACCCGGGGACTTGGCCTGCCTCTTGGAAAGACTCCTGCAACAAAAGAGAATTCTTGATGAAAACGCCATCCTACGCGAGCAGGTGGCCTGCCGGGTGCGCTGCGAGGATTTGATTGGCGCCTCCCATTGCATGCAGCAGCTGTTTGAATTGATCGAACGGATCGCCACCTTCGATTCACCCGTGCTGCTGCGAGGGGAAACAGGAACCGGCAAGGAACTGGTGGCCAAGGCGATCCATGCTACCAGCGAGCGCAGTGCGGGGCCCTTTATCCCCATCAACTGCGGGGCCTTCACCGAGACGCTGTTGGAAAGCGAGTTGTTCGGACACGAGAGCGGCGCGTTTACCGGGGCCAGAAGGGCCAAAAAAGGGCGGCTGGAGATGGCGGAGGGCGGGACCCTCTTTCTGGACGAAGTCGGCGAAATCCCTTTAAAGATGCAAATCGATCTTCTGCGCGTTCTCCAGGAAAAGAGCTTTCATCGGGTAGGCGGGATCACCGTTATCCCCATTGATTTTCGCCTCATCTGCGCCACGAACAGGGATCTGGCAAAGGAGATCGAGCGCGGCGCCTTCCGTCAGGATTTTTATTACCGGTTGAATGTCATCGAGATTGAGATTCCACCTCTGCGGGCTCGCATCGATGATATTCCCGTATTGGCGCAACACTTTCTGGAACGTATCCGCCAAGAGACCAATAAACCGGTGACGGGGATTAACCAGCAAGCCATCAATGCTCTGAAGAAATATCCGTGGCCCGGCAATGTCCGGGAATTGGAAAATGCCGTGGAACGCGCCGTGGTGCTGGCCCAAGGACATTACCTGAGCAAAGATGATTTTGCCTTTCTCTTTAGATCCTCAGCCCAGGATATCCCCCAATCGTTAAGGGAGAACGAGAAACAGCATATCGAGCGGATTCTCAATCTCTATGGCTGGAACATCTCCAAGGCTGCGGAAGCTCTGGAAATTAGCCGGGTTACGCTCCACAGTAAGATCAGACATTACCACCTTAGTGCCGCCAGCAACCGGACTGCCGGCTCTCAAGGTTGAACGGCAGCGAAAATCGGTGCCGTAAGAGGCCGCAATGAAAACCCCGGACGTCTGGAAAACCAGACTTTTCGATTGCCTTTCGGTTCCTACCCTGATCCTGAAACCGAACCGGGTCGTGGTGGACGTGAACACTAATTTCCTGGAGAAGTTCAGGTGCAACAAAAAAGACGTAGTGGGGAAGACTTGTCACGATTTCTTCTACAACTCCGTAGAGCCTTGCCCGCTGGAAACCTGCGCCCTCGCCAAGGTCCTGGCGGACCGCCGGGGACATTCCGACCTCAGATATACCACCACCAATGCGGGCCTGGAAAAATGGGATAATCGGGTCTTCTCACCGATCCTCGATGACGCGGGGGAAGTTCAGTATGTAGTGGAATGTATTCATGATGTCACGCAATTAAAATTGCTGGAACGCGAACTTTCCGGAGCCAAAGAATTTACCCAAAAACTCATAGAGAGTTCCACCACGGCGATAATCGCCGCAGATCTCCAGGGCAAAATTTTAACTATGAACCCGGCTGCCGAGGAACTCACGGGATATTCCCTCAAAGAGGCACATGAAAGAATAACCACCAAGGACCTTTATCCCCCAGGGCAGGCCAAGAAAATTATGAAAATTTTGCGGGATGAAAGCCTGGGAGGCAAAGGCAAACTGCATCTCAGCACTTTTACTATTGTTAATGCGCAAGGGGAGGAAATCCCGGTGGAACTCACCGCGGCCATCATTTACGAGGGCGATCAGGAAGCGGCCACGGTGGGGTTGTTTAATGATTTAAGGGATAAACTGAAACAGGATGAGGCCATGGGGGAGCTGCGCCGGCGCATCTATCGCGCCGAAAAAATGGCGTCCCTGGGTCATCTCGCCGCCGGCGTCGCCCATGAGATCAACAACCCCCTGACCGGCATTATTTTCTACTCCGACAGCCTGCTGCAGACGCTGGCACCGGATGATCCCCGGCGGCGCAGCCTGGCGTGCATTTATGAAGACGCCAAAAGGTGCGGCAAAATTATTAAGAACCTCCTGGCCTATAGCCGGCAGGAAACCCCCAGCGAGGAAATCCTCCACGTCAATACCCTCCTGGAGCACAGCCTGGATCTCATCCGTGACCGCAAGTTTTTCATGGGTATCCAGATCAGAAAAGAGCTTTCAGATGAAATAATGCTGATCAAAGGCGATCGGGATCAACTGGGCCAGGTGATCGTCAATCTGGTGATGAATGCCGTGGACGCCATGGACCATGAAGGAACTTTGACCCTGCGGACTTATCGCAACAAGGCCGCCCAAAAAGTTTATATCGAAGTTGCCGACACGGGCTGGGGTATTCCGGAATCGGACCTGCCCCTGATTTTCGATCCGTTTTTTACCACCAAAGCACCGGGAAAAGGTACAGGGCTCGGCTTGAGCACCGCTTACGGAATAATCAAAGAAAACCAGGGACGTATCTGGGTAAAGGAGACGAGCCCCAGTGGCACCACCTTCGCGGTGGAACTCCCCCTTTACCTGCCTTCCGGCCGCGGCAATAACCAGCCTTAAAGACACTGCCTCCCCTGCCAGGGAGCCACTGTCAACCAATCAGACCGCCCTGCTCTAGGCTACTTGATATGCCGCTACAGCCGCGAAAAAAGGCGCCTGCTCCCTCCATCGGACTGACCAAGATGGGCCGGATACCGCACACGGTGCTCCGGGTGATAGCCGCGAACATTCAGGCAATGTTGGAAGCTCCGGTGGAAATGCTGCCGGCCATGGAGATTCCAGAAACAGCCTATCAGACCCAACGCTGCCAATATGATGCCGGACTCGTCCTCAAGTACCTGACCCACTTTTCCTTTCCCCATCACTCCCGCATCCTGGCCGTCACCGACGTGGACCTGTGCACCCCGATTCACACCTTTGTCTATGGGCAGGCGGAGTTGGGGCGAACCCTGGCCATTATCTCCGATTTCCGTCTGAAGTACATGGAAGATGGGACCGCGGCCGCGGAGGGCGTCTATTATGAACGTCTGGCCAAGGTCGCCCTCCACGAGCTGGCCCACACCCTGTCCCTATATCATTGTGAGACGCCCAAGTGCTTGATGCAAGTCAGCCGCGGACTCAGCCACCTGGACGGCTTGGACGTCTTTTTTTGTGAACGCTGCACTTTCGTGCTGCACGAAAGCCTGAGAAACCTTCATATCTAGGTTTTCCGTAGCGCCCCTGTGTCCGCCATGAATAAGGGCGCACCCGCAGGTGCGCCCTCATTTTTTATCCGTCGACTGCGGCCTGGTATCAGGTATGAAGAAAGTCGTGAACCAGGTCTTCCCACTTGGTGTCATGCAGATTCCCATAAATATCATCGACCATTTCGCCGCCTGTTGCCGCCAGGGGGACGCCATAGGTATGCACCACCATTTCCTCCAGCTTCTTGACCTCGGCATTGAGCCAGGCCACCGCTTTCTGTTCGAACAGCAGGTTCCTGGTTTTGTTTCTCAGGCCGCTGATGGGGTCGATGACCACCAGCCAGCCCTGGCCATAAGGATCCTTCTTGGAGAGATGGGGGTCCTTCACCGCGTTTTGGTTGGTGGCCATCACGATGCCGCTCATGGGCGTGAGGACCTCAGCGGTGTGATCCTCTCTCTTAATGGACCAACCTGCCTGATTGGGCCTTAGCTGGGTGCCGATTTTGGGCAGGGAGATGTCGGTGGGCGCGAGCAGCCTCCAGGCAAAATCATCGACCCCCAGACGCACGAATCCTCCATGCTCTATGCGCGCCCAACTGTGTCCCTTGTGGTAGTAATAGCCGTCGGCCACCGTAAAGCCGGCAACCTTGGTGACCTGGGCCAGGGGATGGGCCGCCAGGCCCTCCTCATCCAGAAGTTGGTCGTATTCATAGAGCTGTTGGTCATAGGCGCAGTCTTTACATTCGAAGTTATGGGAACATAACTTGAAAATGACCCGGCCCGTGAGCATGTGCCGGCATTGTCTATTTAAATCCGGCTGCCGCATGACCTCTTGCCAGCTGACCAGAGCGGTTGGCTTTTGCGCAGACTTCCGGCTGATTACCTTATCAAAGGCACAGGAAGTGCAGTCGAAGGCATTTTCGCAGATTTTGTAATTCACCACTCCGGCCTTCATCCAGACACACTGGTTTTCGCTCATGGAAAAGACCCGCACCCGTTGGCCTTTCTGCTCGGTTTTCGTTTTCATAAGCAGCCTCCTTCATTTCCTTTAGAACACCGCCATAAAACAGGCGTTCTTTAATTTATGAAGTAACAATTGGATTATGAGACACATTACTATGGTCACAATATTGTCCGGCTCACATGGAGCAATCATATTAAGCAGCGAGCGGCACCATCAATCCGGCAGCCTTGTTAACCTGGGCCGCGGGAGGAACCGGCAGGTCCTCTTGATAGAGATGCGCATCGTATTCATCCAGCAGTTGGTCGTAGGCACAGTCTTTACATTGGTAGTTGTGGGAGCACAGTTTGAAAAGCACCCGGCCCGTCTGCATGTGCCTGCATTGCTTTTGCAAGTGGTTAACATTGGTCTTCATGACTGGCCTCCTTCATTGCGAGCACCTCAATAAAGCCGGCGCTCTCTAATTTATACAGTTACCCATTACATTGTCTGTCGCTTTACTATAGATACAATATCCATGCCAGGCGCAGATGGAGCAATGATAGTCAGGCCTTATGGGGTCTGGACCTCACAAACTGGGAACATAGCCAGACAATTGCCTGATCTGACCTGCCATTAACCTCCTCAGACTACTTTTTCACTGTTAAGTTTTTTTCTCCGCTTTCCTATGAGTCATCCTAAGTCATCTATTTTCCTGGCATTATGAGAGGTGTACAGGTCTTATGCAGAGGTGTTAAGAAACTGTACAGCAAACTAGAGAGGATTTTTTCGGTCTAGAAATCAGAAAGAAATTAGGCGATGGCAGGAATCGCCCAGTGCCTGCCCAGCATCGTTAACAGGAATTAAACCCTGGTAGCGCCGGATGGTCAGGTTTTTCCCGAGGGGGGATTCATTGCCTGGCGTGGGAGGGGGGTGGTGCTGACGGGTTATAGAAGCCATTTCAAAACCTCTTTTCTCTCATCCTGAACGCCGTAGGATCTCAACGCTTCGAAAATACGAGATTCGCGGCGCTCAGAATGACAAAGCAGTGGAATTTGAGGTTTTGAAATGGGGCGGCCTGGGGGGAAGAATAAAGCGGGGGGTAATGGACAATTTGAGCCAGGAGATTGAGTCCTGAGGGCCAGGGGGAGGCTCAGAGAGGCCTGGAGCGGGACTATAGCCTCTTTCTCCTTTCTCCCCGATAGTTTCCCTCTTAACCTGGCAAAATTTCACTTTAAAGTTGAATTTTCCAACAGGCTATGGAAATATTATATTGAGAGTGTTGTAAAATACATCGCGAAATATGTTTAAAAATAAGTCAGGTTCGGATTTTGCCGAGCAAACTTTTTATAAATGTTGGAAAAACTGATATTAGGCAATATGGGCAAAACCGGCAGCGCCAACGGCTCCTGCTCCGGCCACGTTAACTGCTGCCTCGATAACAGGCTGCCTTGCTCCATTCCCGGAGTCTTCTTATGAGTCCTGTTAAACCTAAATATAATCTTGCCATTGTGGGCGCGGGCCGGCAGGGGATGTCCATCCTGGCGGCTTTGGTGCCGCGCCGCCAGGAAGATGAATCCCTGCGGGTAATAGGAGTGGCGGACCTTAATCCGGAAGCTCCCGGAATCTTGTACGCCTATCGCCACAATCTTTTCGTCACCGTCAATTTCACCGATCTGCTGCAGCTTCCGGACCTGGACATCGTGGTCAACGCCACCGGCCGTCCTGAGGTGTCGCGCCAACTGAACGAGCAGCGCCCCGAAAGGGTCATCATCCTGGATGTTGACCGTCCCTATGCCTGGGAAAACTTCTGGGATCTCATCTCCATGGAGCTTTCTTCCCAGAAAGCTGCCCCCTTGCGCCTGGGCATCGTGGGGGGCGGCAAGGCCGCGCATGAAGTCCTGCAGCTCATTACCGGAGACCGCCGCCACAAACGGCGCATCGATATCCTGGGCGTAGCTGACCCGGATCTCCAAGCCCCGGGAATGATCCTGGCCCAGAGTCTGAAGATCCCCACGTTTCAGGATTATGCCCTGCTGTTGGCAGAAAAACCGGATCTGATCCTGGAGCTCACCGGCAACCCCCAGGTGCGGGAGCAGATTATCCAGCAAAAGGATCAGCATACCCAAATTATCGACCACATCAAGGCCCGCCTCTTCTGGGACCTGCTCAGCTATGAAGAAGACTGGCTGCGCAGCAAAATCGAAGGCGAAATCAAGCTGGCCGGCCAGCGCCATCGGTTTCAGAGAATTTTTGACCACTTCCCCGATCCGGTGCTGGTGTTGACCTCCGATTATCTGGTGGAGGAAGCCAACCTGCCTTTCCTGCACCGCTACCAAAAGCAGGCCGAGGAAGTGGTCGGCAGGCCCTGCTACGAGGTGTTTCGTGGCTTTAAGGAGCCCTGCGGTCGCTACGGCCTGGCCTGTCCCTTGTCCGAAGTAATGGAGAAGTGCCGCGCCGTCAAAGTGTTGCAGCGCGTTGACCTTGCTGATGGGACACAGCACTATGATGAAATCACCATGGCCCCCTTGTGTCCGCCGGAAGCGACCAAGAAAAGGGTGATCGAAGTCATCAGGGATACCACCACCTGTAAGCAGTTGGAGGAAGCCCTGCAAGATTCGGAAGAAATGGTCCGGAAAGATAAGGCCTTTCTCGAGACTATTGTCAACGGCATCCAGGACCATATGATGGTGATAGACCTGGACTATCGGATCATCGAAGTCAACCGGGCCTTGTTGCAGATGGTGGGCCGGAGGCGGGAAGAGGTGGTGGGAAAATATTGTTATGAAGTCTCCCACCACCTGAAGCACCCCTGCATCGACCCTGATCACCCCTGTCCTTTAAAGGATGCAGTGGCTACGGGCAGGGCTGCCTCGGCCACCCACGTGCACTTCGACAAGGAGGGACGGGAGCGCTATTATCAGGTAGTCTGTCACCCCCTTTACGATGAGAATGGGCGGATCCATCAGGTGGTCGACCTGGCCCGGGATATCACCCAGGAAATTACCGCCCGCGCCCAGATGCTGCACGACGACAAGATGACCTCCCTGGGCAAATTATCAGCCAGTGTGGTGCACGAAATCAACAACCCATTGACCGGCATACTCAATTTCGTCAAATTGATGCAAAGCATGCTGCAGGATGGGAGCCTAAGCCCCAGCGAATTGGAGGACATGCGCAAGTATCTGTCCATGGTCTACGATGAAACCACCAGGGTCAGCAGAACGCTCTCCGACCTCCTGGCCTTTTCCCGCAAATCCAGGCCGAAATTACAGCCGTTGGACCTCAATGCGGTAGTGCAAGAGACCGTCTCCCTCATCGGCAACCAGATACGGTTGCAAGGCATTACTATCAAAACCCTGTTGGATGTGGATTTGCATCCAGTTTTGGCGGATAAAGGACAGATAAAACAGATCCTGGTCAATCTGGTTCTAAACGCTCAGGAAGCCATGCCCCGGGGGGGCACCCTCACCCTGGAAACGAAGAATGTGCGCAAGGACGTATTGATCAGGATCTCGGACACGGGCAAGGGTATTCCCAAGGAAAGCCTTTCCCATATCTTTGAGCCTTTTTTTACGACTAAAAAGGCCTCCTCCGGAGCGGGATTAGGGCTCTCCGTGGTCTACGGCATTGTCCAGGACCTTAAGGGCATTATTAAGGTTGACAGTGCCCTGGGGCAAGGGACCACCTTTAGCATCCGTCTGCCTGCCTGGAAAGCTGGAGAATAACATGGTGCCGCGCAATAAGATCAGCATCCTGATAGTGGATGACGAATTGAGTATCCGTGAATCTCTGAAAGGCTGGCTGAAACGGGGGGGCTATCTGGTGGAGACCGCGGCCGGCGGTACAGAGGCCTTGGCCAAGAACGCGGAAAGCCGCTTCGATATCATGCTCATCGACGTCAAGATGCCTGCAATGGACGGCTTGACCCTGCTCAAAAAGATCAAAGAGACCGATGGCGATATCGCCATCGTCATGATGACCGCCCACGGCGATATTCGGGACGCGGTGGAAGCCATGAAACTGGGCGCCTATGATTATCTGCTCAAGCCCTTTGACCTCGAAGAATTGAGCCTCATCATCGAGAAATTGGTGCAGATGCAAACCCTGGCCATGGAAAACCTGATCCTAAAGGAACGGGTCGCCTCCTTCACGCGCTTTGAAAACCTGGTGAGCCAGGCCCCGGCCATGGTCAAGCTCTTTGAAACCATTGTCGATGTGGCCCAAACTGACGCTACCGTCCTGATTACCGGCGAAACCGGCACCGGCAAAGAATTGGTGGCCCGGGCCATCCATGCCCAAAGCCCGCGGTGTTACGCCCCCTTTATTGCCATCAATTGCGGGGCCTTCACCGATCAACTCCTGGAGAGCGAGCTCTTCGGCCACGAGAAAGGCGCGTTCACCGACGCCAAAAATACCAAGAAGGGCCGCCTGGAAATGGCCAATGCCGGCACCCTCTTCCTTGACGAAGTGGGCGATATTTCTATGAAAATGCAAATTGACCTGCTACGGGTGCTGGAGACCCGGGAATTTAGCCGAGTGGGCGGCACTGTCACCCTGCGCAGCGATTTCCGGGTCATCGCCGCCACCAACCAGGACTTGCAGGAAGCGATCCGCAAAAAGACCTTCCGGGCCGACCTGTTTTACCGCCTGAATGTCGTGCATCTCCAGGTGCCGCCTCTGAGGGAACGGCCGGAAGATATCCCGCTGTTAGCCCAGCATTTCTTGTGGTGTTATGCCACAGAAACGAATAAGAAGATCGATTCAATTCAACCGGAGGCGATGGAGGCCTTGCGGCGTTATCCCTGGCCCGGAAATGTCCGTGAACTGGAAAATGCCATCGAACGGGCCGTCGTGGTGGGGAAAGGCCGGCAAATCCAGCTTAACGATCTGCCTTTTGTCATTGCCCTGGGAGGCGCGGCGGAAATGGAAAAGTTGTCCCTGGAGGAGATCGAGCGCCAGCACATTGCCCGAGTCCTGGCCATCGAAGCCGGCAATCTTTCCAACGTTGCCAGAATCCTGCGGATCAACCGCTCCACTCTCTATGCCAAGATCAAGAAATACGGCCTGGCGCACTAGACCACATCGATTCCTGTGCTCTCCAATGCTGCCCCACGGGTTAAATGGTAAAGCATCCCTTTATAGGCCTGGTGGCTTTAGGCCCCATCGATCCGAACATCCTCCGCAGCCTGCGCACCGCCCTCGCTAAATTCCTGCCGCTGCCGGTGCGGGTGCTGCAACCCAAGCCCTTGCCGCCGGAGACTTACAACCCTGTGCGGGATCAGTATCATGCGTCCCAACTGCTGGAATTTCTCCTAGACGATGCCGACACCGGGGCTTTGCGGATTCTGGGGGTGACTGCCGGGGACCTGTACATACCCGTCTTTACTTTTGTCTTCGGCGAGGGCCAGTTAAACGGCAAGGCCGCCATCATCTCGGTGTTCCGGCCACGGGATGATGCGAGAGAACCCACCCCGCCCCGGCGGGTCTTCTTGAGGCGCATCCTCAAGCTGAGCCTGCACGAATTGGGACATACTTTCGGTCTGGAGCATTGCCGCCAAGATGGTTGTTTAATGGGATTTTCTTCGACTTTGGAAATATTGGACCGGAGCAATATCGCCTTATGCGAGTATTGCCAGATCTTTTTGACGGACTACTTTCGGGACCAGGGCCTTCTTCCTTCCTTCAAGCAGTATGCAGAAATTCATGCACCAGCCGTTCCCACCCCAACTGCGGGTGGTTCCCGTAAACATCATCCAGGAGCGCCCCGCCGGAAGGCAGAATGACTCCCGGTTCTCCTTGCACTATCCCCAGCAGCTTGATGATTTCACTCTCCGTCCAGGCGATGTTGCATTGACCGAAGACCATCTCTTGCAAATTCCCCTTCAGGTTGCTGGGAGTCACTAGAAAGAGCCAGCCCTTGCCGTAGGGATCATCATGGGCGACCTGGGGCTTTGCCCGGACCTTGAGATTGACCGCTTCGATGATCCCGTCCAGGGGCGCCAGGACTTTGGCCCTTTTCCCTTGGCGATTTAAGGTGAAGAAGGGTCTGTTCGACTTAATCTGCTGCCCAACTTCCGGCAAATTGATCTCGGTGGCTGGACCCAGAACTTTCTGGGAGAAGTCGTCCAGGCCGATCCGCACCCGGTCTGCGCTCTCCAGAGCCACCCAGGTATGACCGCGATGCAGGAAGTTGGAGGTAGGCACCTGAATGCCGAAGATTTCATGCACCCGCGGTTTTTCCGGGGCCAGGAAAAAATCGAATTGCTCTTCCAGGAGTTCATCAAACGAACATTGATGGCAGAGATTTGAACGCATCAGCGGGCACTTGCGGCGTTCCCCGAAGCGTTGGCGCATCTTGCTTTCCCACGCCACCGTCTTTAATTTCTGGGCCGCAGGCTTCGCCGCCAGCTCCCGATGGGCCAGATGTTGGATGGCTGATTCGGTCATGGCTTGATCGAATGGGCAGGACCGGCAATCGAAGTCCCTATCACAGAGCTTGAACTGGATCACCCCGGCATCCATCCATATGCAGCGTTTTTTACTTTCGATAATTTTCTCTGCCATGGACCTATCTCTCAACCTGACAATCTTTGATGAATTCACCCGCTGGAACATGTTTGCCCAATCTGCCCGCCTCACCCTCCTTGACGGAGGGTGAGGGTCAGGCAAGATGAAAAACCGCACATTCTCCTGATTTTCAGGCCCTTTTCTTCCACTTTGCCTGGGGAATATAACCCCTGCTGGTCAGGTGTTTCAGGAAGAATTCCTGCACCAGGGGCCGCCACTCCAAATCCTGGTAATTGCCATAGACGTCGTCAACGATGGCGCCGCCGTCAGGCAGGATGACTCCGGCCCGGGTATCCATCAGCTTCAACAGGCGGTGCGACTCCTCGTGGAGCCAGTCGACCGCGTCTTCGCCGTAGATCAGGTTCTCCAGATTACGGCGAAGATTGGTGGGCTTGACTACGAACAACCAGCCTTCCCCGTACGGATCATCATGAATCAGACCGGGATTCTGCCGGACCTTGGGGTTGACGGCCTCGACGGCGCCGTCCACCGGAGCCTCAAAGGAAGCCTTTTTCCCCTGCCGGAACAGAGCCAGGCATAGATGATCCTGATGGTAAACCTTGCCGATCTCCGGCAGCTTGACCTCATCCGCCGGGCCCAGGAGCTTCTGAGAGAAGTCATCCAAGCCCACCCGCACCTGCTCGTCGTCCTCGAGGGCCGCCCAGGTATGGCCCCGGTGCAGATAATAATTTTCGATCGGCACCTGAAAGCCCAGGACCTCCCTCATCTGGGGCCGTGAGATTTTTAACTGTGGCATCATGACCTGTCCCTCCTCTAAAGGACTTGCCTTAGTTCGTGTTTGCCATCCTTTACTACAAACCTCATCCTCGATTGCCAGTTATTAACTCGGGTTGACGGACACCATGCGGCTGAGGACGGAGTCCCGCGGCACGTTGCATATGGCTGAGACCTCTTTCGGCTCAAATCCCAGACAAAGGGCCAGCAACTGGTTGTAATCGAAAACCGGTATCTTGTAGCGCTCTTCGCCCACCTGTTCATTGAAGATATTCTGCACCCTTTCCATGTGCATCAGGCAGGTGATGCAGGAGACGGCGATAAAATCGGCCTGGGTTTCCGCCAGTATGGCGTCGAACTTGGACTTGGCGAATTCGAGGGCCTGCTCCGGAGTGCTTTTCATGAACCCGCCGGCGCCGCCGCAGCATTGCAGTTCCCGGCTATAGCTGTCCACCGTGGCTCCCAGGGCCTCCACCAGGCGCCGCAAACCCTCCGGCGCCCTGGGGGATTTTTCAAACCCCACGACTTCACTGGGGAACAAGGTATGGCAGGGGTACTGGACGATGCCGTGGAGCCCCTTCAGGCTCTTTTTGAGCTGGGAGGCGATCTTCTCCGGACCGACTTCCCGAAAAAGGACCTCCGAGATATGGCGCACCGCGGATTTTCCCGTGACCTGCCGTCCGGTGGGCTCCAGCAGTTCATTGACGTGGGCCAGTTTTTCGGAATCGTGCATCAAATGCTCCCGGCCCATGCGCAGGGAACTGTAACATGAACCGCACTGGACGACGAAATCGCACCCCTTCTCCTCGGCAATGGAGAGATTCCAGCCGCTGGTCGCCATCCAGGCCTCCTCATCGGCAGAAGGGAAAGCACCGAATGCCGGACAGCAGACATAGTTGTCGGCATCCACCACCTCAATTCCAAGAACCGGCAACGACGCCCTGATGGCCCGCTCCACATCCGGCCGGATGGCGGGGGTATTACAGCCCGGGAAGAAACATAGCTGCATCGCGTTTTCCTCTTGTGTATGATATGTTCGCTTGAAACCAGGCGAAACCGGTCATTTTACCATTCCGTCTTTCAACCCTTGAACATATAGTCGTTGTCGCTGACTATCTGGGTCTTCATGAGCATTTCCTGAAACAATCCCAATTGTTCCTGATTGTTGGTTATTGTCGGCAATGGGGCCAATCCCAATGATTTCCGTAATTCCAGATTCACCCCCACCGCCTGGGTATAACCCCGCTTGTAAATCTCGACGATGGCCGGCGGTATCAGCGTCTCATCATTGCGGCACTGCCATTGCCGGATGGAGAGGATCAGTTCGAAGGGCATGACGTTCATCGGGCACATCTCTTCGCATCTGGAACAGGAGACACAGGCCCATGGGGTGTCGTCCATCAGCAGCTCCTCCTCCAGTCCCAGGATCACCTTTCTG
Source organism: Deltaproteobacteria bacterium (assembly GCA_021813445.1). Lineage (GTDB taxonomy): Bacteria > Desulfobacterota > Desulfobaccia > Desulfobaccales > 0-14-0-80-60-11 > SURF-52. Next base: position 19,861 of record JAKAKP010000044.1, on the reverse strand, counting down.
GCCAGGTTTCTCACCAGGAGCGGCGGATTGCCATGGGAGGCAGGACACCCGGAGACGCAGGTGCTGCAGTTGAAGCAGTACTGGAGATTGCCGGTGTTGTAGACGTCTTGCCACAGATCCTTGATTGATCCTTCTTCCAAGACCGTGGTAGTCAAGTTTTTTGCGAAGAACTCCTTGATCAGGGGCCGCCAGCCAATATCCGGGTAATGGCCATAGAGGTTGTCGACGACGGCGCCGCCATCCGGCAGGATAACGCCCCCCTTAGTCTCCATGAACTTCAGCAAGCGGTGCGCTTCTTCATCGATCCAGGTGACATTGGCCTCACCGGAAGAGAGGTTTTCCAGGTTGGACTCGAGATCGGTGGGCTTGATCAGGAACAGCCAGCCTTCCCCATAGGGATCGTCATGAACCAGATTCGGCTGTTGGCGAACTTTGGGATTGACGGCCTCGATTACGCCATCCACCGGGGCTTCGAAGGAAGCCTTTCTTCCCTCCTTGAACAGGGCCAGGCAGACCTTGTCTTGATAATAGGTCCTGCCGACCGCAGGCAGCTTGAGACTATCTGCCGTGCCGAGGATTTTTTGAGAGAAGTCATCCAAGCCAACGCGCACCAGGCCCGTTTCTTCCAACGCCACCCAGGCATGGCCCTGGTGCAAATAATAGGCAGCGGTGGGCACCTGAATGCCAAAGACCTCTTTCATTGGGGGCCGTTCGCTAGTTTGCTGAGGCGTCATGAACATATTCCTCCTTTAAGGTTTTGCCTTAGGTCCCTTTTGCCATCCCCAAGGCATGAGAGAGAGTGCTGTCCATGAGCTTTGCATCAATGGCAGCCATCAACTGCTTGTCACTCCAGCCTCTGACCTCGGCCGCATTGTTCGGGCACTCAGCCGCACACAGGCCGCAGGCTTGACATTCGGCGGCATCAATATCGATGCGCTTATCCGCTTCATTGTACGACCTCGCCCCGTACGGACAGATGTTTACGCATCTCTGGCAGCGGATGCACAGGGCGTCTTTCACCGTGGAAGTGACTGCAGCGGTATGCACCTCGCGGCCGGACAGGTAAGTATAGGCCTTCTGGGCCGCGGCCTCGGCCTGCAGGAGCACACTCCGTAGAGGCAGGGGCGAATGGGCAGTCCCGGCGAGATACAGTCCGACCTTCTGGAACTCGATGGGACGCCATTTGGAATCCGCTTCTGCAAAGAAGCCATCGTCGGTCAAGGCCACATGGAAGGCTTCGGCAAGCTGTTTGTTTGACTCTTCCGGATCCACCCCGGTGGAAAGAACCAGGAGATCCGCATTCAGCTCCATCTCCTCTTTCAGGACAGGATCCGTGAAGATGACCACCGGTTTGCCGTCGGCGAACTCCACCTCCGGCTTGTCATCCAGGCTGTAATTCATAAAAATGACCCCGGCTGACCTCGCCTGGGAATAGTATTGCTCGTAGAAGCCATAGGTCATGATATCCCGGTAAAGAATGATGACCCGGGCCTCGGGATTTTTCTCCTTGATCGCCAGGGCATTGCCAATCGCACCCATGCAGCAGATGCGGCTGCAGTAAGGGCGCCCCCCCGGCTGCCGGGAGCCTACACACTGGATCATCACGACATTTTCGAGCTCACCGGCATCGATATCGCCGCTGGCCAGGCCTTTCTTCAATTCGCCCTGGGTCAGCACTGCGTCCGCAGTCCCGTAACCGTATTCGCTGGTGGCGCCCTCATGCCCGCCCGTGGCCAGGATCACCGCCCCGTGATGCAGATAGGTGGTTTCTCCCGTAGCCTTATCATGCAACTTGGACTCGAAGCATCCCAGGTTGCCGACGCTCTTCTCGACCTCGCAGTTCAAATGAACCGTGATGTTCTTGTGTTCGAACACCCGCAGCTTCATACCCGTAGCCATGGCAATGGGGCTCAGTCCATCAACCGTATGCTCCACCTGAGTGCCGAGATAGCCGCCCAGGTGCTCGCCCTTTTCCACCAGATGCACCGGCACCCCGCGATCGGCGAGCGACAGAGCCGCATGCATGCCGCCGATACCACCGCCGACTACCAGGGCCGTCTGATTGATGGGCAAGGTGCGCACTTGCAGGTCAGGTTTAAATTTGAGGTTTTCAAGGTGCGCTTTAATGTCCGCCACGGCCCGCGTGGTTAAGTCGTCGGGGGATAGTTCGCCTGCACCCCTTCTGGCCATGCCGAACAGGTCAAAGATCTCCACCATGGAGGAGTTGAACCCTGCCTTCCTGGCCTCATTTTTCAGCTTCCGCCGATACATGAAGGGTTGACACGCCCCAATCAGGAGGCGATTGCAGGTTTTACTAGCGATGACATCCATCAGCGGCGTTTCTTTTTCCGTCTTGCAGATGGAATCGATGACCTGGACCTGGCCCACACCGGGGTAGCGTTTCAATGCAGCCGCGAGTTCCTCATAATCGAATTCTTCGGCGCCCGGCTTTTCGCCGCATTTACACAGGGCGACAGAGACCCGGGGCAATTCCCGGCTATGGGCCATCGGCTCGGGAATTTCCTCCTCCGGCTTTCTGTCCAGACCCAGGCTGATCAGTAACTTGGTGGCCTCGCCCGCGGCGGCGATCCCGCTGGTCATGGCCTCACTTACATCCGTGAGCCCCATCAGCGAACCGCACAGAAATAGGCCGGGTTTGTCGGCAATCCTGACTTTATCGGCCGGCTCGGTAGCAATAACGCCCCGGGCATCCAGAGGCAACTTTAGCAGATCGGCCCAGTGCTTATGGGTCTCAAAAGGCACCTGCCCCGTGGACAGCACTACCAGATCGTAATCCTTCACGAAGAATTCATTAGTTTCAGGATCGAGGTAGCGCATCTCCAGACTGCCGTCCGGCTTGAGCATCACGGCCTGCACCCGGCAGCGGATCAGGTTCACCCCGTGCTCATTGACGGCCTTATCCCGGTACTGCTGGAAGCCTTTGCCAAAGGTCCGCAGGTCCATGTAAAAGATGGTGCTGTCGACCTCCGGCCCGCCTTTTTCCTTAGCCAGGACGGCCTCTTTCAGCGCGAACATGCAGCAGATGGAGGAACAGTAGTCGCGTTTCTGCCGTCTGTTGCGGGAGCCCATACACTGGACCCAGGCAATGTTTTTGGCGGGCTTGCCGTCCGAGGGCCGTCTGATCACGCCGTCACCCTGATAGGTCCCGGAACCGCTCAGCATCCGCTCGAAGGCCAGGGAGGTGACGACATCCGGAGATACCGCGTAGGACTTGGCGTCCTCGAACTCCTGGGTATTGTAGAGCTTCACCCCGGAGGCCAGGATAATGGCATGGACCTCCCTGGTCTCCACCTCATCCTGGGCCTCCAGGTTGATGGCGCCGGTCGGACAAACCTTGAGGCATTCGCCGCATTTGGTGCAGGCCTGCTTGTCGATGAGCAGCATCTTCGGAGTATTATGGGGGACCGCCTGGTAAACTGCCTTCCGCTTGGTAAGCCCATGATTGAACTCATCCGGGACCTCCACCGGACAGACGTCCATGCATTCGCCCATCTCATTGCAGATGGCCGGGTCGATGAAGCGGGCCTTTTTCAGCAGTTCGACCTTGTAATTCCCCGCGTCGCCCTGTACCGAAGTGATCTCCGTAAATGGCAGGATTTCAATATCTTCATGAAAAAGGCTTTTTCTCATGCAGTATTGCGATGCATATTCCCGACCGACCAAGGGCAGCATTCTGCACATGCCGCAATGATCCGTGGGGAACTGGTAATCAAGTTTGGCCAGAATGCCGCCGATCTGGGGGGAATCTTCGACCAATATGGCCTTATATCCCGATTCGGCCAGCTCTATGGCCGCCTTGATCCCGGAGATGCCGGCGCCGGCTACCAGGACTGTGCCTAGGGGCTTTTGTTCAGCCATCATACCGCTCCTATTTGACTTGACCGGTCACTTCAACCAGTTCATCCGCTTTGAACCCGGCCAGAGGCAGTTCGTCGCTGAGCGACCGGCCTGCCTGATAGTTGAATCGGGCCTGAGTCTTATCGGCGCACGCCCGAAACATCGGCATCGGATCAACGCCATTGGGGCAGGCGCTGGTACACTGACCACAACCGACACAGTAAAGGCTCATATGGGTCATGCGGGTCAGATGAAAGAACAGGGTATCGTTGGGCAGCTTCAGCATGCCGCCTTGATCCGCCCACATCATGAACTGCTCGCCGTTGTGCCGGAAGGTGTCGGTGACGAAGACACATTCCTTGCAGTAGCAGACCGGGCAGGCCACCCGGCAATTGTAGCAATTGACACAGGGAGCCAGTTTGTCGGCCAACACCTCAAAGCTGTTAATGGTCTCCCGGAATTCCGCAAATTTCTTATCCCTGGCCTCGGTGCGCGCCGCCACCAGCTTCTTCACCGCCTCGTCCCGGCCGGCGGGAGCTCCGCCCCCTTTCGCGCCTGATTTCTCCAGGGCCTGCTCCCCTTTTTCGGTCACGGCTTCGATATAGACCGCGCCATTTTCCGCGCCGATGGCGCACAATTTCATATCGACATTGTCCGCCGCGGGGAATTCACAGATCTTGCAGGCGCCGGTGATGTCACAATCCGCCGTGGCGGTCTTGCCCGCCTGGGCGTTCTCCAGGAAAGATTCGGAGGTTCCCCCCTGCTCCTGGAATTTGGCGAAATCGGTATTTTCATAGCGGCCGAAGCAGTCCATGCCAATCAGCAGGGTATCTTCGAGATTCACCTGATTCAGCTTGGAGAGCTCCACCACCGCCCGGATCTCGCAGGGGCGCAGGACCATGGCAATCTTGCGGCCGGAGGGGCGGGCGGTCAGCGATGACGCAATCTTGGCACCGCTTACGGCCGCCACCGGGGCAAAGGGATCCACCTGGGCGGTATGGTCCGGCGAGGTAACCAATGACAGCCTCACCCCTTTCCTGGCCTGGGCCATGGGCGTCAGGACCGCGTCCACCGCCCCGTTGGCGAGCAGGCCCTTAAAGAACTTGGACAGCTCCTTATTCATGCCGTCTTTCTGAAAAGACACTTTTACGAATTTAGCCATTTTCGGTCCTCTCCCTGTCCTCAAATTGCCATCTGGCCCATATTCCGAAGGGGGCTCGGTCCGAGCTGTTTCAATTTCTCAGTCATGTTAATCGCCACTTCCTTCAGCATGGTGCCCTCACTGGCAGCGATCCACCGGAGCCAGAACCGGTCTTCACCAATCCCGTACTGCTTCAGAACCTCGGTGAGGTTCGCCACCCGGCGCCGGGCCTTGAGGTTGCCATTGATATAATGGCAGTCTCCGGGCCAGCAGCCGCCGATCAAGACGCCATCCGCACCATTCAGGAAGGCCTTGATGACAAATTTCGGGTCCACCATACCGGTGCACATAACCCGCACGATCTTGAGGTTGGGCGGGTATGACAGCCGGGAAGTGCCGGCAAGATCGGCCGCGGTGAAGGTGCACCAGTTACAAAAAAATGCCACTATTTGAGGTTCAAACTCGCTCATCGCTCCTAACTCCTTAGTGAAGTAAAAGGCCGTCTATTTCGGCAAAAATCTGCTTATCGGTAAAATGTCTCACCTTGGCGGCGCCGCTGGGACAGATGCCGGAGCAGCTCCCGCACCCCTTACAAATGGCGCTGTTGACCTCACTGATCCCCTGGTACGGATTGAATTCAATGGCCGAATAGGCGCAGAGCCCGATACAGAGCTGGCAACCCACGCAGATGTCGGGATCAATGCTCGAGATCATGGGCGGAATTTCCACCTGGCCCGCGGAGCTCAACGCCAGGCATTCCGCCGCGGCTCCCTTCGCCTGGGCCACCGTGTCCGGGATATCCTTCGGCCCCTGACAGGCCCCGGCCAAGAAGACGCCGCTGGTGGGGGTGGATACCGGCGCCAGTTTGGGGTGCGACTCCTGGAAGAATCCGTCCTGGCCGATGCCGATGCCGAACTTGCGCATGACATCGGGGGCATCCGGCCTGGCTTCCATGGCGGTGCAGAGGATAACCATCTCCACCGGGACCTCGATCAGGCGGCCGGATAGGGTGTCCTCCCCCTTGACGGTGAGGATGCCGTTGGCGTCCTCGGTGATGGAGCCGGCTTTGCCCCGGATCATCTTGACCCCTTCGGACTGGACCTTCTTGTAGAATTCCTCGTAACCCTTGCCGAAGCAGCGCATGTCGATATAGAAGTTGTAGACCTCGGTGTCATGCCCGCATTTATCTTTCAGCAGATGGGCATATTTGAGGGCGTACATGCAGCAGGTGCGGGAGCAGTATTCATGGTAGTTGTTGTCCCGGCTGCCGATGCAATGGAGAATCGCCACGCTCTTGGGCGGATCGGTGAACTTAAACGGATCTTTCAGGTCACGTTTTAAGAGCTTGCCCGCGGTGGGGCCGGTGGCGTTGGACAGGCGCTCAAATTCGATATTGGTAAAGACGTTCCGGTACTTGCCGTAGCCGTACTGGGTCATCTTGGACGGATTCATGGGATCGAAACCGGTGGCCACGATGATGGAGCCGACCTCGATGGTCTCCTTGGTATCGGTCATCTCGTGGTCGATAGCCTTGGCCTGGCAGGCCTCGACACAGAGTTTGCATTCGCAACAGCCGCCGCAATCCACGCAGCGGCCCGCCTCGGCCCTGGCCTGCTCCTCAGTGAATCCCAGTTCCACTTCCTTGTAATTGCCGACGCGCTGGGCCGCCGGCAGAACCGGCATCTTGGCCCGGGCCGCGGGCTTGACCTTTTTCGAAATCGGTTTCCAACTTTTCCCGGCGGGGTTGACCACAGGCCGGTTTTCCGCCATATCCTCGCCCAGCAGGTACTTCTCGATGGAGACGGCCGCCTGCCGGCCCGCGGCCACCGCGTCCACGGCAATGGAGGGGCCGGTAAACATGTCGCCGCCGGCAAAGATGCCCGGGACGGTGGTCTGATAGGTCACCGGATCGGCGATAATCGTGCCCCAGCGGGTTAGTTCGATGCCCTCGGTGCCTTCCAGGAAACTGTTGTTGACCCGCTGCCCGATGGCGGGGATGATCATGTCGCATTCGACCTCGAATTCCGAATCGGGCATCGGCACCGGTCTCCTTCTGCCGGAGGCGTCCGGCTCACCCAGCTGCATCTTGAGGCAGCGCAGCCCGGTAACCTTGCCGTTCTCGGTCAGGACCGCAACGGGGGCCACCAGCAGTTCGATCTTGATGCCTTCTTCCTCGGCGTCCCGGATCTCATGCTTGGAGGCCGGCATCTCCTCCCGGCTCCGCCGGTAGAGCATCTTCACTTCGGAAGCGCCTTGCCTCAGGGCCTCCCGGGCCGAATCGATGGCCACGTCGCCGCCGCCGACGACCGCCACCTTCTTGCCGGTCTTGACCGGGTGCTGGCGATTGAGCAGGCCGAGATAATCAACGCCGTGCAAGACGCCGTCGGCATCCTCATTTTCGATCTGCAACTTCATGCTGCTCTGGGCGCCCACGGCCAGATAGATGGCCTTATAGCCCTCGTCGAAGAAACCGGCCACCGGACGATCCTTGCCGATTTCCACATTCAGTTGGATGTCCACGCCCAGCTTTTTGATATAGTTGATCTCCTGTTCCAGGATCGCGGGCGGCAGCCGGTAATCCGGGATGCCGGCCCGGAGCATGCCGCCGGCAAAGGGGGCCCTTTCGAAAATGGTGGGGTGATACCCTTTTTTGGCCAGGAAATAAGCGGCGGACAGCCCTGCCGGACCCGCGCCGATGATGGCCACCTTCTCGGTTTCCGGTTTTTCCTCGATGTCCGGCACCGGCAAGGCGTCCCAATCCACCTGGTCGGCCGCGAACCGTTTCAACTGGCAGATCGCCAGCGGGGAATCGACCTCCGCCCGGCGGCATTGCCCCTCGCAGGGGGCGGGGCAGATGCGGCCCAGGGTCCCGGGCAGGGGCATGGTTTCCATAATCACTTTGAGTGATTCCTCATACCGGCCCGCCTTGATCAGGGCCACGAACCCCTGGATGTTGATGCCGGCCGGGCAGGTCTGCACGCAGGGTCCCCGGTCATATTTTTCAATGGCATAGCGCACCGGCACCGCCTGGGGAAAGGAGATATAGACGGCTTTGCGCATCTTCGTCCCCACATCCCATTCGTTGGGGGACTCCACCGGACAGACCTTGGCACAGTCCCCGCAACCGGTGCAATTCGTCTTCACAAAGCGGGAGCGCTGATTGACCGTGACTTTAAAATTGCCGACAAAACCGCTGACGCTCTCCACCTCGGTATTGGTCATCAGGTTGACGTTCTTGTCCTGGCCCACGGCCACCATCTTCGGGGTGCCGATACAGGCCGCACAGTCCAGAGTCGGGAAGGTCTTGTCATACTGGAGCATGTGCCCGCCGACGGTGGGCTGCCGTTCCACCAGGTAAACCTTGTTGCCGGAGCTGGCGATATCCAGAGAGGCCTGCATGCCGGCGATGCCGCCGCCCACCACCAGGGTGTTGGGATTGACGGGAAAGGTGCTGGGGTACAGCGCGCTCTGATTGGTGACCCGCATCAGGCCGGCCCGGACCAGGACAATGGCCTTGGCCGTGGCCTCATCTTCGCTTTCCGTCACCCAGGAGCCATGCTCCCGGACACAGACCATATGGAAGGCCCGGTAGGGGTTCAACCCCGCCCGTTGACACGCGGCCCGGAAGGTCTTTTCGTGCATGCGGGGCGAGCAGGAGGCCACCACCACATGCGTGAGGTCCTGATTCTTGATTTCCTTTTCAATGAGATCCTGTCCCGGATCTGAACACATGAAGAGGTAATCCTTGGCAACTATGACTCCCGGGAAAGTGGCCGCATATTCCGCCACCTCCTTAACTCTGACACGATAGGCGATGTTGATCCCGCAGTGGCAGATGAAAAACCCGATTCGCTCAGACATGAGGGTCCTCCTGAGACAGCCCCAATATGGTTTTTTCCGGTGGCAGAAGCTTCGACAATTCAACCGACTCCAGAAGCAGTTCCGCGATATCCCGGACTTTGATCCGGTTGCCGACACCCAGCTTGGCAATGGCCTCATTGAGAGTGCGGATACAATAGGGACAGGCCGTGGCGATCACCGTCGCCCCGGTCCCCAGGGCCTCTTTGACCCGTATCTCTCCCAGACTTTCTTTGGCGACCTTCTGCTTCCAGGGGCCGCCGCTGCCGCCGCCGCAACAGAAACTCCGCTCCCGGCTGTTCTGCATCTCCACCAGGGCCACCCCCGGTATGGCCTCCAGGATTCTCCGGGGCGCATCATAGATGCCAGAATGCCGGCCCAGGTAGCAGGGATCGTGGTAGGTCACTTTGAGGTCAACTCTGTTGACCGGGGCGATGGCACCCTGCTGAATGAGTTCATCCAGAAGTTCGGTGGCGTGAACCGTGGCTAGGTTCTTCAGCCCTTCGTAATTTTTCTTGAAGGAATTCAGACAATGGGGGGAGAGGGTCAGGATCTTGGATACACCTGCCTCCAGAAACATCTGGGTATTCTTCTGGGTGAGATCGGCAGCGACATCCGCAACTCCGATCTTATCGGCCAAGTCACCGCAACAACTCTCCTTGGTTCCCAAAGTTCCATAGGAGACCCCGGCATGATCCAGCAGGGTCAAGAGAGAGAGGCCCGCCTTTTGGCTGCCTTTTTGGGCGCTGGTATCATAGGCCGTGGTACAACAGTTGAACAGGCAATACTCATGTTCCGGGGCATAAGCCGGCATCGCCGCGGCCTTGGCCCAATCCAGGCGGTTGTCCTTTTTCCCGGCCCAGGGATTGCCGTTTGCCTTCAGGCTCTGCACTGCGCCGTTATAAGATCCCGGCAGGGACCCGGCCGTGACCACATGGCCCCGGACCGATTTTATCAGTTCAGTGATGCCGATACCCCGGGGACAATGTTCGACGCAACTGTTACAGGTGGCGCAGGTCCAGGAGGCGTCATCCACGGAGACGTTGGTGGACCGGTCCAGAGAGATATCCCGGAGGATCTTCCGGGGACTGAAGCTCGCCACCTCGTTCCAGGGACAAACCCCGGTGCAGGTGCCGCACTGCATGCAGCTCTGGAAGGTCTCGCCGATATCGTTGCGGACGGTCACCAGGTCGGCCGGCGACTCCCGCTGGGCCTTTTCTTTCAGGGTGGTCAGGAAGATGGCTAAAGGCCGGTACATCAGATGGGAGAGTTTGCCAAAGGGGATCATGAGAGTGAGCATGCCCACAGTGATGGCGAGATGGATCACATAAGTCGTGTAGGTCATGATGGGCAGCCCGGCCAGCCTGAAAAAATGGACCAAAATGCCGGTGACCGCAATGGCGGCAATCAGCGCCAGGAAGAAGACATCGGTGAAATCGGAATACCGGTGGAGTTTTTCCTCTTTCTTAAACCAACGGCTGTAAAGCATGGTGGTGGAGCCCACCATCAGGGCGATAGTGGCGTAGTAGCCCAACAGCCGGGTCCAATGCCAAAAGGGATGGACCACATCCGTCTGGAAGGAGGCCAGAGCCCCCATCACCAGGATTTCCATGGACACCCAGCCGGAAAACAGGAAGATATGCCGCCACCAGGCGCTGCCGGGGCCGGTGCCGCATTTCCGCCACCGTTTCTGGGTGAAGTAGTTGATGATAAATACCGGGGCCTGGGTGAGATAGAGATGGAGCGGTATCTTCGTGCCCTGCATGATCCTCGAATACATATAGGCCGCATTCGAGAACAGCATCACAAAGACAAACCCCATCACGACCTGGTCGCCGAGGTGGATCCAATGAACCGGCGCGAAGGTATTGAGCGCCACGCGGTCGGTAACCACCGGACCATGAAAAAGCAGGAAAAGCAGGATGACGAATAGCCCCACGCCGAGAAAAGCGCCAACCTCCGTTTTGGGTGAGGTATAGAATCTCCTGGCAATTCCGGTCCAGTCATACTGGGTCATCAACCAGCGCCGGGTCGCCATCATGGTCTCGGCGGGCTCTGCACCCCGTGGGCAGTCCTTATTGCAATCCCCGCAATAGTAACAGAGCCAAGGTTCCGGAGCTCCCAACAGCCTATCTCTCAGGCCGAGTTGGAGATAGCGATAGATTCTTCGAGGAAACGTGTTTTCCCCGGCGGACAAGGGACAGGCCGCGGCACAGTTGCCGCATTGCATACAGATTTCCATGTCCCTGGCCCCAAGCTGTTTGACCTCGTTGTACAAATCAGGGCTGATATGGTTTTTCTTCACAATTTTCCCCTTGAAAGTCCGCAGGTGGCTCTTGGTCACCTGTTAAAGAAGCAAGATAAATGCCATCCATATATATTATTGATATTACACTATAATTAATGTTTATCCTGAGCCTCCCAACAACTCCTGTTTGTTGCAAATTACGACAACACCAAATAGCCTATAGATAACCCATTGATTATTTTAAAGATCAAAATTTGGAAAATCAGACACCCGGCCAAAAAGTAAAGCGGAGCAGGCCAGGACCAAGGGGCGACATCCCTGTTTCCAGAAAATCCGTTTGCGGGTATAAACTATAATTTCGTCGGCGCGGAATGATATTTTTTCTCCGCTAATACTTAACTGTCTCTGCTGAATACTGATTGCCTATGAGTCTTGCGACGTTTGCCCTGAGCTGGAGCCCGGTGCTTCTCCTGGGAGTGCTGGCGGTGGGTTTGAAACGCCCGGCCTTGGAACTCTCCATCTACGGCCTGGTGTTTACCGCGGGCCTGGCCCATCTGGCTTTCCAAACGCCCCTGAGCGTCATCCTCATGGCCGGGGTGGACGGGGTGGTGACCACTCTCCCCCTGCTGCTGGTGGTCACGGCCGGCATTTTGCTGTCCCATCTCCTGATCGCGTCCCAGGCCATTGACCGCATCGTCGCCTGGTTCCTCCAGGGCCTGCGCCACCCCCGGCACCGGCACCTCTTCATCGGCTTAGGGATCTGCAACTTCCTGGAAGAGGCCAGCGTCATTGCCGAACCCATTGTGGCGCCCATGCTCCGGGCCGCAGGAGTCAGGCCCGCGGACGCCGCGGCCCTGTCCATCATCGGTTACGCCGGTTTGATGAGCGTGGAGATGACCGGCATCATCGTCACCGTGCTGGCCCTGGTCACCGGCCTGCCCCTGGGGGAGTTGGCCGCGGCCACGGCCTGGCTCTCGGTGCCCGGGGTTTTGGCCCTGGCCGCATTCGTGCCCTGGTATCTGCCGGAGAAGGACGGCCGCTGGTCTTTTCTCCCCCAGATTTTGGGCAGCGGCCTGGTGGTGGGTCTGGTGGCGGTGGCCACCACCCTGACCTTAGGGGTAGCCCTGGCCGGGATGACCGGCGGCCTGGCCCTGATGGTGGTGTTGATGCTCCTGGGCTCCCGCCGCTGGCATTGGAGCGGCGGGATTATCCGGGACTTTCTGCCTTTTGCCTGTATCCTGGCGCCCCTGCTGCTGGTGAACACGATCCCCCGGCTCCACGAGCTCACTTTAAACCACTGGACCTTTCAGGTAAAAGTGGTGCCCATTCACCGGATTACCATGACCCCTTTCTTCTCCGCGTATCTTTACCTTTTTCTGGCCCTGGGCATGGCGGTGGTCCTGTTCAAATCCAAAGTTAAAACCTCAGAGGTGCTGGCTGCCGGTCTGCGCCAGGCCTGGCGGGCCCTGGCGGCCATGGCCCTGTTCGGGGCCATGGGGCAGATTATTGCTTATACGGGGTATGGGGAGGGATTCGTCGGCCTGGAGCAATACCAAAACATGCCCTGGGTCCTGGCCATGGGGCTGAAGTCTTATACCGGCAGTTGGTATCCGCTGTTTGTGCCGCTGCTGGGCTGGGTGGGGACCTTCCTCACCGGCTACGGCGTGGCCTCCCTCATGCTTTTCGGGGGGTTGCAGGTGCACGCCGCCGCGCTCCTGGGGGTGTCGCCGGTCTGGCTGGCCGCGGGCCTCACCGTGGGCTCCGCGGTGGGCTCCATCTCTTCGCCCTTTAAAATCGCCCTGGCCGCGCCCATGTGCGGCGCCCTGGGCCAGGAAGGGGAGATTCTGCGGCACACCATCCCCCTGGGCCTGGCCGCGTCTTTCTTCCTGGGCGTGATCCTTTGGACTCTCTAGCCATGCCCTGGATACCTTTTCTGGGGACAATGGTGGTCAGAATCGGGGACTTATTTCGCTGCAGCCACCCTGCCTGAAACTCTCTCTATTCAAGCTCTCTACCGCAGCGGCACCAGCACCTGCAGAGGCTCTTTGACCCCTACGTTCTCCGCAAAATCATGGAGGCGTCGGCGAATCAACTGATTGACTTCTTGCCCCTTGGCGATCAACAGGGTCCCGGTGGCGGTCCAGACATCATCATCCAGGATCATATTGTCCTGGAGTTCCCGCAAAGGAATGACTCTCACCTGGAATTTTCCCTCAATCCAGGCGACTGCTTCCAAGGCGCTTAAAACCGTTGGATCATACCAACCCGGCCTTTGCTTGAGCTGAGCGATCGCCCTGCCCTTGGATTCTCCCGCGGTTTGCAAGGTGTCGAAGTCCAGGGCTACTTTCAGAACCCGGGCGCCCAGGGGAATTTCTTCTCTGTGCACCGCGTCCTTCGGGATTCCGGACCCATCGAAGCGCTTCTCCTGGTAAGCGATGATCCTGGCAATTTTCTCCAGCCTAGGGATATTCTTCAGCAGGTCGGCGGTGATGAAGGGGTGCATTTCCAGAAGCTGGGTTTCCTCGGGAGTCAACTGCTGGCCATGGTAAATTTTCTTCAAAGCCTCTTCCGGCAAAAGGATGAAGCCGATCTGGGAGAGCAGGGCCGCGGTTTCCAGTTGCCAGATGCCCGGGAACTTCATGACTGCCCCGATTTCCCGGACATACCGGCTGAGGCGGGAAGCGCGGCCAAAGGCCTCGGGATTCAGCAGCGATAAGATTTGGGTCAGGACCTTGATACTGCCCCGCAAGGTTTTTTCCAAAAGTTCCCGTTCAGCGGTGATCAGCCGGTATTGCTCTATGCCTGAGTCCAGGGCCCGGCTGAGAATATCCGGGGGGCAGGGCTTGGTGAGAAAGCGGAAGATGTTCCCTTCGTTCACGGCATCGATGGCGGTCTGCAGCTCCGCAAAGCCGGTGAGCATGATGCGCACGGTGTCCGGGGACATTTCCCTGACCCTGGATAGGAACTGAATGCCGTTCATCCCCGGCATTTTCAAGTCGGTAACAATCACCGCATACGGTCCCGTCTTGGCGACCGCGTCCAGGCCGCGATCCCCGGCCAGGGCGGTGTCGATCCGGTAGTGTTTCCGCAACTGGCGTTGATAGGCCGCCAGGATATTCGGGTCGTCATCGACAAACAACACTTTAGGAGACATGTTCCCCCTCTTCGGCTAGGGCTTGCAGGCAGAGGTCCTGCCACTCGGGAAGTTTGTGGCGCAATTGCAGCCGGGCCAGATAATCCCGGTCCAGATGACAATCAACCTCTTTTTCTCCATGGAGCTGGTATTCCAAAAAGCATCCCACATGGATGGCGGTCAAAACCCCCATCTCTTGTTGCGGGCAACTGCCCGGGCGATGATGGTAGGCGATGGCCTCCACAATGGGAAAGGGCAGACCCCAGAGGGACAACAAATAGGCGCCCACTTCCCCATGGGTGACGCCGCATGTCTGTCTTTCCGCTTCCAGAACCGGGAGGCCCTGGCCCCGGGACAGATTCAAAGCTTCTTTATATTGCTGGGGAAGATTGACGGCCAGGATCAATTTGCCGGCACAGTGCAGCAACCCGGCCATGAAGGCGTCATTAATCACCGGGGGTTCTTGATTTTCGGCGGCGGCAATGATTTTGGCGAAGATGCCGGTGGTCAAACTGTGGCGCCAGATCCGGTCGGCGGCGAAGGTCTTTATCCCGGTCTTGTCGAATTCGGAGAAGATTTTTACTGAGAGAACTAGGGTTTTGATAGTCTCCAGACCCAGCAATTCCGCGGCTTCGGCGGGGCTGGCAATATGCCGGCGAAAACCGAAGAACGTGGAATTTACCAGTTGCAGGATCTTGGCGGTCATGCCGATATCCCGGGAAATGATTTCGCCGATTTTGTGCATGGAGGAGTAAGGAGATTCCACTTCCTTCATAATCTCCAGATATAAAGCTGGTAGACTGGGAAGGGAATCTATCCGGGAGATCGCCTGCTTGAGGGATTTATCCGCCAGCAGGTCCCGCAGCCCGCAGGCCCGGGTGATGGCGGATTTCAAGACTTCATCGCGGCAGGGTTTGGTGAGGAATTGATGGGCCGGGCGCACGGACTTCAGCAGCATTTCCCGGTCCGAGTGTCCCGACAGGATAATGCGAACCACCTCCGGGTAACGATTCTTCACCTCATTTAAGAGTTGGGTGCCGTCCATCCCCGGCATACGCATATCGGTCACCACCACATCGAAGGGTTCCTGGCTCAGGCGCTCCAAGGCCTCCGGACCGCTGCCCGCAGTCGCGATCTCCCATTCCTGCCGCATGCTGCGCATCATGCGTACCAGGCCCTGGAGTAGGTTCGGTTCATCGTCCACGAATAATATCTTTAATTTCAAGTTCTTATCCTTTTTTCGCTTTGGCCGGGGCCAGGGGCAACTTGATAAAAAAAGTGGTGCCTTGACCCATGACCGTTTCAAAATCGATGGTGCCCCCATGTTTTTCCACGATCACGGCATGGGAGATGGCTAAGCCCTGCCCCGTGCCTTTACCCACTTCCTTGGTGGTGAAGAAGGGGTCGAAAATCCTGGTCCTGATTTTCTCAGGAATACCCCCGCCGGTATCGCTGATGGCGATTTCAGCTGAGTCCCCATGCCCGCGGGTCTTGATGGATATGGTCCCTTTCTCCGCCGGTTCCCGGCCCACGACGTCGGCAATGGCGTGCGCCGCATTAATAATGATATTCAGGATGACCTGATTGATTTCATCGGGGCGGCAGGGGACCAAAGGCAGGGAAGGATCCAGGTCGGTGACCATCTCGGCCACATACTTATATTCATTCCGGGCCACCGTGATGGTGCTCTCTATGGCCTTGTTGAGGTCCACAGCCTGTTTCTCCACGGTGCCCGGATGGGAAAAATCCTTCATGGCCCGCACTATTTTCGCCACCCGCTCCACCCCTTCCAATGATTGGCTGATGGCTGCGGGGATTTCGCCTATTAAGTAATCCAGATCTAGTTCCCGGGTCGCGCCCTCCACCCGCTCCAGTTGTTCTGCGGTCACTGCCCCGGCCCTGCCGGCCGCCAGCAGCGTTTGATACTCTTCCAGAAGATGCAGCAAGTCCTGGAAGGCATCCCGGAGAAAACGGGTGTTATCGCCCACATATTGGATGGGAGTATTGATTTCGTGGGCAATGCCTGCGGCCAACTGGCCGATGGATTCCAGTTTCTGGGCCTGGGCCAGCTGGTTCTCCAGGATTAATCTTTCGGTGACATCCCTGCCCAGCAAAATTAAGCCGGAAATATCTCCGGCTTCGCCTTTGATGGGATTGATGGTGATTCCCAAGAATCCTTTTTTCCCTTCCCGGCTTTGAAAATGGACGTTCTCCAGCCTGGTGGTAATTAGTTTTTTCCGGCATCCGGCCAGAGCGTCGGAGATTTTGGCAGCATCCCATTCTATCGGTAGTTTATCGACCCGTTGCCCCAATGCCTCCGCATTAGTCAACCCTAAAACCTTTTCCGCTTCCGCGTTCCAATGCCAAACATAACCTTGGGGAGTCAGGCCTATGAGGATGGAGGTGATGGAAGCGAACATCTGCTCGATTTCCGCAGAGGCCCGGCGAAATTCATCCTCAGCCCGACGGCGTTCCGTGATATCGAAAAATACGATGCTGATATAATCAACTCTGCCTTCTTGATTGCAGATGATCTGGCCTCTCTCTTGCAGCCAGAGAATTCCTCCTGTTTTGGTTCTGACCCGGTATTCCCTGATGTAGTGCCGATAGGTTTGCAGAGCCATCCTGAAGATTTGCTGTATATTCGGCAAATCTTCCTCCATTACTATGTTTTTCCATTTTAACCTTCCGGAATTAAATTCTTCTTTACTATAGCCCAGCAGTTCCTCCATTTTATCGTCAAAGAATTCAACCTCCCAGTTCCAATAACCTTTACACACCACCGCCGGGATATTGCTGACCAGCAACCTGTATCTTTCTTCACTTTCCCTTAAAGTCCTCTCCACGTTCTTGCGTTCGATAATTTCCTGGCTAAGCCGTTCATTGGCGGTAACCAACTCCAATGTGCGCTCAGTGACCCTATGCTCCAGTTCCTCGTGTGCCTTCTGAAGCATCTCTTCCGCCCGCTTCCGTTCGGTGATGTCCACCTGCAGGGCCATGGCCCCGGTGACCCGGCCCCGGTTGTCATATAAAGGCGCAGTGGAGAGACTGATATCAATCAGTGCCCCGTCCTTTCTCAAGCGCCGCACCTCTCTGCCCCTGATGCCTTCACCGGCTAGCGTCTGCCTCAGAAATCCCAAAAATTCCTCAGTCTTATCCTGGGGGATAGTGGGCATAAATTGGCCCAGCACCTCTTCCTCGGTCCAGCCGAAGGTGCTTTCCGAGGCCGGGTTCCACATCATTACGCGCCCCGCGGGATCTTGCAGGGAAATGCTGAAAGGTGAGGCTTGCACCAGGGCCAGGAGTTTTTGGTGAGTTTCCTGAAAAATCTCTTCTGCCTTCTTGCGGGCGGTGATATCCGCCAGCACGCCATCAATCCATTTGATTTCGCCCCGGTCGTCATATTGGACCGTGGAAGTGACGGAACACCAAATCGAGGATCCATCCTTCTTACGCAAGGCCAGCTCTTTATCTTTGACAAAGCCTTTTTGCCTTAATTCGGCAATAATAGATTCTCTATCCTCCGGATACTGATACAGATCAATTACCGGCGTCCCCAGTAGGCTTTCGGGAGACTCGAAGCCGAAGATTTGGGCCATGGCCGGGTTGCCCTGGGTAAAAAGTCCATCAGTGGTGCTGCGGAAGACACCGACATTAAGATTGACCACCAAGGATCGGTACTTCTCTTCGCTGAGGCGCACGGCCTCTTCCGCGCGTTGGCGCTGGCGGATATTCATTACCAAAATCACGACAACCAGGACCAGACTCACTATGCCCAGAAGGCCACTCCAGACCAGATGCTTATGGATGGCATAAGAGGTAGGAGGCTGGTTGACGACAATGCTGCCAGGCGGCAGGTCTGCGGTCTTAAGGCCGAAAATCTGCATCACCCAAGAGTCAAACATAAAGCGGTTGGGAGACTCTTCGATCAAGGGAATATTCGGGTCGACCTCTCCGTTCAAGATACGCAAGGCCGTTTTCCCCGCGGCCTTCCCTTGATCGGTGTGATTGATCAGCATCCCGCCAACGATGCCTTTGCCGAGGAAGAAGTCCCAGAAGCTGTAAATCGGCACCGAGGACTCCCTTTCAATAAGGGCGAGGCTTTGCAAGGGTTCGAAGACCTTGCCGTCCCCGTCTCTGGTGAAGCTCATCAGGAGAATGATGTCCCCATCGGTCAAAGCTCCCACCTGTTTGAGGAGTTGGTCCATCCCCAGGTTTTTCAGGAAGACGAACTTCACTCGCGGGGCAAATTCGGGAGCCAAATGCTCCAGGATTTTTTTATTGGCCAGGCCCTCTATGGTCAAGTCATTAATGACTACCACCCTGGAAGTGAGGGGCTGTAAGCGCAGGGCGATTTGTAAGGTTTTCCGGAGGTCGAGGTTCTCGACTACGCCGCTGATAAACTTATCCTTCCCCAAGGGACAATGGGATTCTCCGAGACAACGGACTCCGCAGAAGACGACCGGCACTTTCGGGAAAAGGACGTCATGATATCTGCGGAAGAAAAAATAGGCCTCATCATCGGTGCAAATAATGATATCGAGGGGAACGTATTGATATTTTTTTCCCAAATAATCGAGCAAATCGCGGTTGTCGTTGACTACCGGAACCCTCCTGGCATCCATATATTCGGCATGCAGCTCCGCCTCCGGCAGCCCTGGCTTCAGAACCGACCGGATCCCCGTATCCATCAGGTCGGTGGACTCGCTGCCCCGGCTATAGGAATGGAGGATCAAGACATGCTTCCTGTCCTCGCCAAAGACCGGGTGCCCTGGAAAAATCAGGGGGGCCAGGCAGGTTGCCAGGAAATAAAGGAGGAAAATTGCAATCTGACCGCGCCCGGCTCTCTTGCGACTAAGATTTAAATCCCGTAGATTGGCTGGCCGGTAACTAAACATCTGCCGTAACTAACCTTTAATTTGTAAATTTTGAGAATAACGATTCTAGCCTCTTGAAACTTATCGGCGGAGCCAAAAATTTTATAAAGAAACCGGGAAGAAGTTTGGAAAACCGCTGCTGCAGTGAATGGCAGATGGAAGAAGTTTGACCCGATGGGTGCAGACCTCCGGAGAATTGAAGGGGTACTATGGGTTACCTGGCTGTATTTTCCCAGGGCGGCGCCAGAATTCCCTGATATTTCTTGGATAAGAAATTTTTATGATATTCAAGAGGTTATTTCAAGCATCCGCATACGGAAGAAAGGCAGAAGACCTGGGATGAACTACAGGGGATAGCCGATATCCTTGGCAATCTTCAGGGCTTCCTCAATGGTGCTGGCCATGCCACTCTCCGGCTGGGGGATTCCCAGTTTTCGCATGGTATGCCGGAAGCGGTCCCGGTCTTCGGCCAGGTCGATGACGTCGGGGCTGGTGCCTAGAATCTTGACGCCCGCAGACGCCAGTTCCTGGGCGATGTTCAGCGGCGTCTGGCCTCCAAACTGGACAATGACTCCGTCGGGCTGCTCTTTCTCGTAAATGCTCAGGACGTCCTCCACCGTTAATACCAAGTTGCCATCTAACAGGTAATATTAAGATATGGAAAATTCGTCATCGAACGAAGTTTTTCCGGGTTATTAGCGAGATCATTCAGTCCCAGGCAGAGGTTGTCCTCTACCTCAGCAAGA
>JAKAKP010000139.1 GCA_021813445.1 Deltaproteobacteria bacterium | reverse complement strand
GATCTTATCCTGAATCTCCTCCTTGGAAAGGTGGGCGATGCACTTGGTAACTTTTCCCATGACTGCCCCCTTGAAAATTTTTTGGGCAGTCTACCATATTACTCATTAGATGGCAACTTGGTATAAAGCATGATCCGGGGCAGGAAGCCCAGATTAAGTTTCAATCCTCACCCGGCTCTGAGGCCGGGTGCTTCGCCATTGACAGTGCTGAGAACGTCAAACAGGCGGGTTTCAATCCTCACCCGGCTCTGAGGCCGG
This sequence comes from Deltaproteobacteria bacterium, assembly GCA_021813445.1. Lineage (GTDB taxonomy): Bacteria > Desulfobacterota > Desulfobaccia > Desulfobaccales > 0-14-0-80-60-11 > SURF-52. Next base: position 9,101 of record JAKAKP010000139.1, on the reverse strand, counting down.
GTGCTTCAGGGATTTCAGGTCCCGGTCTTTGCGGCGCTTGAGGTTTCAATCCTCACCCGGCTCTGAGGCCGGGTGCTTCGGAAGTCATTTTCAAGGTGCTTGATTTACGAGAGTTTCAATCCTCACCCGGCTCTGAGGCCGGGTGCTTCCACTTGCCGTAACCTCCCGGGATCATCACGCCCCGGTTTCAATCCTCACCCGGCTCTGAGGCCGGGTGCTTCGCAGTAAGCAGTGAGCAGTGAACAGAATTCCTGCTCGTTTCAATCCTCACCCGGCTCTGAGGCCGGGTGCTTCCCCCGGCCTTTTTAGACCGGTTTTTATAAGGTTTTTGGACCCATTTGGGGCGAACCAGGCTCAGCAACGACTTGCATCCGCCGCAATGAAAGCCGACTTGGCCCGATTCAGCCGATTTCCCTTATGATTTTCCGGTTGCGAACCCTCCCGGTTTTCACCGCCGCTAGGGGTTCGCCCTCAGACCATGAGGGGTTGGCTAAAATCCACCTTCTTATCCCAGCCGAAAACCCGGACATTTTTCTCCAGGGGTTCCGTCAAGCGGTAAATCCTGAGGCTGTCTTCTTCCTTATGGATGATTTTCACCAGGGACCGGATGAGGCACTCAAACTGCATTTCATCAACCTCGCATTCAAAGACGCTCTTCTGGACCCGCTGGCCGAAGTTTTTGCACTGCTGCGCCATCCTTTGTAAACGTCGACGCCCCGCCTTATCTTCCGTGGAAACATCATAGGTCACCAGAACGGTTATCATGGTCTGCTCCTTACTTGTGGAGATAAGGAGGATAGGCCGCCAGCTCGCCCCGCAGGTGCCGGGCCAGCAGCCGGGCTTGGAGGTGGGGCACCAGTCCCAGGGGCATCTTTTGCTGGGCCCCAGGATGAAAAATCTCTTCTTGTTTCCGTTCCTGGTAGGCCACCACCACTTTTTTCCGCCCCGCGTCATTCAGCAGGACCGCGCCGCCGCTGCGCCGGTCAAAGTCCTCAGCATTTATCTGACGGCGATTGATCAAGGTGAGAGTCAGCCGGTCGGCCAGGATGGGCCGGAGTTCCTCCATGAGGTCCAGCCCCAGGGAGGGCCGCCCGGGCCGGAGGCTGTGGAGAAAACCCATCTGGGGGTCCAGGCCCACCCCCTGGGCCCCGGCCACGCAATCCGTCAAAAGCAAAGCGTAGAGAAACGAGAGCACGGCATTGGTGGGGTCCAGGGGCGGCCGGCGGGTGCGGGCGGTGATGGCGAAGGTCTCCCGGTCCGCCCGGAGCATGCTGCTGAACCCCGCGAAATAATGACGGGCCGCATCCCCTTCCATCCCCCGGAGAGTATCCAGGTTCGCCACCGTGGGCAATTGCAGCAAAATATCGGCCAGGAGTTGGGCCGTATGACTTAAGAGTTCATGGTCTTGGGGGGCGTCCGTTTCCCGGGCGCTCCGGAGGATTTCATGCCGTTGGTTTTTAAGCTTGCCGGCCACCAGGTGACGGGCCACTTCCAAAGTCCGCTGGGGAGAATCCAAAGTTTCGTGTTGGGCCCGGCGCAGGAGCACGTTGCCGGAAACCGGACCTTCCAGGCGGCCGAGAAAACGGCCGGAGCGGCTCAGCCAGGTGACGGGCCGCCCGTCTTGGGCACAGCGGCCCAAAAGTCCGGGAGAGATCATCACCTCGCCGAATAATACCAGGCCGCCCAGGTGATGCAGGGGCACTTGCAGCCGCACCTCCTTGTCAATCTCGACTTTCAGCGTTTCATGGTCCAGGCGCAGGTAGGCCCCGGGAGTCTGGACATAGAGGGTGTTCAACAGGGTCTTCATCCGTCTTCCTCCACCAGTTCAATCCTTACACGGCCCCAAAGCCGGGCGCCTTTATTCGTCCAACAGGTACAAGGCGGACGCCAGCCGGGCCATCCGCTTTTCCTCAGCCACCACCATGGGCAGGCAGGAGGATTTCAAGGAACACTGGCGGCAGCGTTTGTCATTGGGAGCCGGCGGCAGGGTGTGGCCCTGCAAAATTTCCCGCAGCTGCGCCACCGCGCCCCGAAGACGGCGGCGCAGAGCCGGGTCGAAGACCACTTCCCGCCGGTGCTGGGAGGTGGCATGAAAAATGGCCCCCCGGAGCACTTCCCGACCGGTCATCTCCTCCAGGCACACCGCCTGGGCGCATAATTGCAAGTCGTCATGCTCCCGGCGCCTCCGGGGGCCGTGCTTGTAATCCACCGGATAGGGAGTCTCACCATGGAACTCCACCACGTCGGCCTTGCCCACCAATCCCCAGCCGCGGGACCAGAGAGGCAGAGCGCGCTCCACCCGGATCTCTCCCAGGGTTTCGGAGCCGGGTTGATCCACGATTTCATGGACGAACCTCCCCCGCTGGGTATAAAGGTTTTCATCCCAGACCATCTCCACATGAATCAGGGCCGCCTGCCGGGGGCAGTAGGCATAGTGCTCCAGCGCGGAGATGGGGATAAAGTCTTGTTCGTCGAACTCTGTGGCTAAAGCATCAGGTTCGTCGGCCATGGAGTTTTCCTCCTTTGTTTAGGGAACGCTTCAGCCCTCCAGGACGGTGAGGCTGACCCCCGCAGGCAGGTCCTTTGGCTCCGGCACCGTGATCTCATAGTCGCCGAACCTGCGGGGCGGGGCCTGGGGATCCCGGCGGGCCACCCGGATCAGGTCGAAGAGCTTGTGGGCCGGGGCCTTGCCCAGCTTGCTGTCATGGGTGAAGACGTACAGCCCCCGGCAGGCCATGCGGCCCCGGGACGCGGAACGGTCCAAATCCCACATACGGGTTAAGGCTTCCCAAAAGAGGGCCAGGTCCTCCCGGGAGAAGCCGGTCTGTTCGGCGAAATGGGGGTTGATGAAGCCGTAGCCCAGATAAAGGCCGTAGGGTACCAGGGCCTTGCGGCCCATTTCCGTGACTTTGCCACCTTCCACACCCGTTTCGGTCTCTACGAAATCCACCTGCTGTTCTTTGGTAACAGCCACCCGGGTGATGCTCAGGTCCAGGGGGATGATGGGGTCCACGGAGCGGGCGAAGGTGAGCTGCACCGGACCCCGCACCTGACCGCAATTAACTTCCGTGGTCATCACCGCGCCGAAGGTGCGGATATCGTAGAAATTGCGGCACATCCAGGCCCGGGTCTGCTCCACCTCGGGGCGTTTCTGCTTGACGCCGGTGGGTTTGATCTTCAAGTCTTCATAGGCCCGGCGATGCAGGGCATTCAGGGCGAACCCCTTATTCTGGACGTAAATCTTGAACTCGGCGGCGGTGCCCCGGGTGGCGTCCACCCAGTCCCGGACCTTGCGTTTCAGGCAGACATCGGTCACCAGACCCTGCATGGTTTCCGGGTCCACCCGGGGCAGGTTGCCGGCGTCCGGATCGCCGTTGGGGTTGCCGTCGCTTACTTCAAAGATCAGGACGAAATCGTGGCGGTGAGACGGGTCTTGATAGCTGGGCGATTCCATAGTATGTGCCTCCTTTTATTCTTCTTCGTCAGTAGGGGGTTCTTCGACAACCGCTTCTTCTTCGGGGACTTGCTCTTTCTGCTCTTCTTTCCTTGCCTTGGCTTGAGCCCGGTCCCAGGCCCGCTGGTGGTAATAGCCCAGGCTGAACCAGCCTTGCTCTTCCAACGTGAGAATCTTGGGAAAGCCGGAGAGATTTCCCATCACGGCTTCCAGGCGGCCTTGCAAGGCGGTGTAGGCTCCGAATTTTTCCTTCCGGAGCTTTCCCAAATGGGCCTGGGCGCCGCGTACCAACCGCGGGAAGACCGAGGCCGGAGCGGTGGAGGCGGTGCCGAAAAACCGGTCGATGAGGGTCGCTTTGGGACTTACGGCCTGGAACTGCACCTGCTCCAGGACGGCCAAGAGGCGGCCGCAGAGATAGGCCGGGTTAAGATTGTCTTCAGCCAGACGCACCATGTCATCCTCCTGAGAATTTTTCTTTTGAGAAAGAAGGACCATTTTGATAAGCGCGGCCCGGGGCCGGGTTAATTGTTGTTCCGCCCGGTTTCTCCTGATGGCCTGGAACAAGAGCCAGGAAGGCAGAGGACCTCCCTGGAGGGCGGCTTTGAGCAGGACTTTGGGAACATTTGGGGGCAAGTCCTGGCGGGGGTCCCGGACCAGGCTGGCGGCCAACGGATACAACCCATAAGGGGAACCCTCGGAACCGCCCCAATCGAACAGGCGTTGGAGCATAAACCATTGTGCCAAATGCTCCTTGACTTGCCCCACGGTGGTTTCCAGCCAGTCCCGCACCACCACCCGGCCGCCGCTGGCCGAAAGCGCGGTGGCGTAGAAGGTTTGGGTGTCCAGGGAGGTGAAGGGACGGCCCTTGCGGGCGGATTGAATCAGGGCCTTCACCTCTTCCGATTGGGGTTGGGAAAAGAGGGTGGCAATATTGAAGTCCGCGGGTTCCCTAGTCCAGAAAAGATAGAGAAGAGGACCGACCACGATATGGGAATCTTCTTTTTCCCGTAAGGCGTTGACAGCCTTGGCATAACGCTCGGCGCAGTCCCGGCACACCGGAGCGATGAGGGAGGCCTCCAACCCATAGGATTCAAAGGCCCGGGCATTGGCGGAGATCAAGGCCATGCCGGAGGTTTGCCCTCCCGGGATGCCTTTGATCTTGATGGGATGACGGTCAGCCGGGTGGCAGGTAGTGCTGCACACCAGGCATTGATCTTGGTCTGAAGAAGGGGAAGAAGGGTCTCCACCCTGCGATGTAGCCCAATAGGCGAGCACCTCGGGCAGGTTAAAAGGAAGAACATCCTCCACCTGAAAGGTCAGGTTCATAGCCGGTTCAAAATCATCCGGCAAGGGAATATTTTTTAAGTCTTGGGAGTGAAGAAATTTGAGAACTGCTTGTACCTGAGGATTATGGGTGGCGTCGGCGCAGTCCTGGACCTCCTCGATAAAGGCCTTATGGCATTTCGCCACCCGTTCCTTTTTGACGGGGTCGCGGGGAATCCCCAAAACATATTCACCGTTGCCCACTAACAGGCTGGCTTTGATATTGGAGGCTTTCATCACCGCTGGAGCGAGAAACACTTTGCCCCGATCATTCTTCCTGCCGCTGCTGGTGGAGATAAATCCTAAAAAAATACCATTTGCGTCCAGGTTGATGAGCCAGCGAATTGTTGTCTTGTCATAACCAAAAGGGGCCAAATCCTCCAAACGTTGCGAATATTCGCAGAGTTTTTCCAGGAGCATGTTTTTCCTCCCTTAACCATAGAGAGAAGCGTCTATTCGCATCACTCCCTGTTCCAACCGGGCCGGGAAGAACCTGGGTTTGCCCCGCACTCCCCGGCCCTGGTCATCATGCTCATAGTCCAGGTCGAAGAGCATCAGGCCCAGATCCGAGGTCTCCGGGAGAGGCCGGTCTGTCTCCTGAGGGTCGCCGAAGCCGGCGGCGAATTCCCGGCAGCCCAGGTAAGGGGTGTGGTGATATTGGCCCCGGGTCACCCGCCGCCGGAACTGGTCCCGGTACTTGGCCGGGTCGGCGTCGGCATGGGGTTTGAGAGCGACGTCCACCTTAATGATGTAAGCCACGTCCCGCAGGGCCAGCGTGTGGCGCTGCGCCCGATTCTCCGCATCATCGGCAAAGTACCCACCGCCCTTTTTTTGCCAACCCCTGACTGCTCCGGGAGAAGCCACCTGGTTCACCTCATTGCGGAGGACCGAAAAAAACCGGATGGGCTTGAGCACCCAGATTTCCCGCACCTGCCAGGAAATCTCCGGTTTCCAGAAGATGGCCTCCAGGACCCCCCGGGCCGCGGCCGGAGTCATGACCGGGTAGGAGACCCGTTCCACCTTCATCTCCGGTCTTGTGAAGCAGGCCCAGTCGCCCCAGACCTTAACCTGCAAATGGCCATGATTCATGGATACACCTCCTTTCCCTTAAATTACCAGGGGTTCCGGATCGAGGGCCGCATCATGGAGACCCCGCACCGGATGATAATCCCCTAACCATTCCCATAGTCCCAGGGGCAGTTCCCTGACCAGACCCGCCTGCTGATACTGGGTTAAGAGATTGCGGCGGACATTGACCAGGTAAGGCTGCAACTGCCTGAGAAGCCGACGGGCTTCGCCTCCCAGGATGGTTCCCGGGGCCTGCAGGCGGTGCAGCAGATCGTCCACCGGGGTATCATTTTGGGGATACCGCACCACCAGAGGCGCAGTCACCTCTTCGATGAGCTTAAAGCGGGCGGCCACTTCAGGAAAATCCAGGCGTTGACGCAAGGAATTAATGCCATGCTTATCAGTGTTCACCGCCTGGTAAAGCTGATGGAAGTAGCTTTCGTAAATTCCGGGGGCGTGGAGATCGATACCTGGCCGGTTCAGCATGGCCCGGGCAATATCGTGACCTGCGCGGTAGTCCCCCGGGGGGACTTGCCCCTCGGCCGGCTGGAAGATGATCACGCGCCCCTGAGAGAGCCGGCCTTCCCGGTTGCAGCGGCCCGCGGCCTGGACAATACGATCGAGAGGTCCCATGGCCCGGAGGACCACCGGAAAGTCCAGGTCTACCCCGGCCTCCACCACTTGGGTGGCCACCACCCGGCAAGGTTGGCCAGCAGCCAGGCGAGCTTTAATTTCCTCCATTACCTGGCGGCGATGGGCCATGCACAATTGGGTGGAAAGATGGAGCGCCGCAGGATCATCCAGGGCATCCAGGAGGGCCAGGGCATCCTTTTTGGTGTTTACTACTGTCAGGCATTGCCCCGCCGCGGCCATCTCCCGGGCCACCCGCTCCCAGGGCCAGGGCTCCAGGGGGTGGTCATAAGTCACCCGCTGGAGAGCCTGGAAAAACTGGGCCGGGGCAGGCACAATCTCCCTGATTTCTCCGCGCAATCCTTTGAGGTAGGGCGATCCGGAGTCAACCAAAGAAGGTTGGGTGGCGGTTGATAGGACCACGGTCGCCCCATAGTGATCCACCAACTGCTGCATCACTTCCAGAATCGGCGCCAGCAGGCCCGTGGGCAAGGTCTGGACTTCATCCAGGATGATGATGCTTTGGGCCACGTTGTGAAGCTTGCGGCAGGCCGCGGGCCGGTTGGCAAAGAGGCTTTCAAAAAGTTGGACCGTAGTGGTAACTATAATGGGTGCGTCCCAGTTTTCCGCGGCCAGCCGGGCCCATTGATGGCGCAGATAAGCTTCCTCATCGTCCGGGATCGAGAGGGCGCTATGGTGCTCCAGGACTGCTTCCTCTCCAAAGATCCTCCGGTAAACCTGGACCGTCTGGTCGATGATGCTGGTATAGGGGATGGCAGCGATAATTCTCTCTTTTTTATGCTTTAGAGCGTGTCGCAAGGCAAAGGCCATGCCGGAAAGAGTTTTGCCGCCGCCGGTGGGGACGGTGAGACGAAATATTCCCGGTTTCTCTTCCGCCGCGGCCAAACAGGCCTGGTAGATTTGGTGCCGGGCCAGGTTCACGGGGCTCTGGTCATGTCCCGATAGGGTGGCTTGTGCTTTCCAAAAGCTCTCGGCCAAACCCGCTAAGTCGAAGGAACGATCACGTATCAGCGATCTTCCGGGGTTGAAGTGGGCCTCGGTGTCCAGATAATCTGCATCAACCAAAGCTGAGAAGAGAAGCCGTAAAAAGAGTTCGGCTTGTGTGGGGGGTAAAGCTGGAAAGGCCTGGCATTCAGGTAGGGTAACGATTTTTTCTGCGTCTCTCAGAACGCGCTGTACTGCTGGGTCATTTGACTTTTCTCGAAGGCGTTGTTTTAGGTTGGTAGGGCCTGGCAGCCCTCCATGGTGCCCTGCCAACAGGAAGGCCAGACCCTCCCAATATCGTTGCCCGGCCAATATTGCTCCGGCAGTGCTATGGTCTGGACCCCGTATTTTTTTCTCGGGGTGGTTCTGGCACTCCTTTAAATAAGCCTGAAAAGCCGGTTGGCTCTTGCCTAAATCGTGTAATAGCCCAGATAGATACCCCCAAAATTCGGCTTGAAACTTTTTCGCTAAATCAGCCGCCAGATCGGCCACCGCCTCCAGATGTTCTTTAAGAATGTGTTGCTTGCCTTTCGCATTCTTGGAGTGGGCATACATGGAACGACTCCTAACGAGATAAGGTTTTTTACTGAAAATTTAAAAAAGAAGCGATTTAATCCTCCTGATTCGCAAGAATCGCCAGGGAGAAAAATGGCCCCCACAGCGCGAGAAAATCATACCATAGAGTGGACCAATGGCACAGATAGGATATTGCCAAGTTTTTAATAATGATTGCATCCAGTAAAGGCTGTCGGTCGGGCTTAGAAAACCTATACGTCCAGCTTTTATGAGGTTGGAAAGAGAATGGAAATTATTTTTGAAGAAATATAAAAAGCTCCCGATTCATCTCAGAGGGCCACATCATCAATGACTTTCAAACTCCACCTCCTGCTGGATCCTCAAAGCATCCTCAGCTGTTAGTGTTGAAAGATACCGCATAGTCATAAAGGGGCTTGCGTGACCCAGGTGAAGCTGTAGAGCCTTGGGGTTGCCGGTCTGCCGCAGCCGCTCGATGGCGTCCGAGTGCCGCAGGAGGTGAGGATACACCTTTTTGGAGATGCCGGCATGCTCTGCGGCTTCTTTAATGATTTGCCAGCCCCGTTTGCGGTTAATCCGGAAGAGCCTTTCATCGACACCCAGCTTCTTATCGAAGGCATAGCTTTTAAGCCGGTGGGCCAGGACGTCGGGACAGGCTACCATGCGGGGCTTCCGCCCCTTGCCTTCGATGTAGAGGACTGCGTGGCCACCATAGGTGTCAATCTTTCTCGGGGTGATACTCAAGGCTTCAGAGATCCGCAGGCCCGTCTGAAAGAGGGTCAGGATCAGGAGTACGTGCCTTTCCTTATGCCTCCCCTGGCAAGCCCGGGCCATAGCCTGCACTTCTTCAGGAGTGAGGTAGGGTACGATGCGCAGGGCCCGGGGGAGCAGGGCCTTGCTGGTGATGAGGGCGTGGTTATTGGGCATGGCTGGTGCTCCTAACAACTACTTGACGATTATTGTTTTCGTCCAGTTTCTCATCACCAAAAAGTTTTTAAAGGGCTTGCTATATATAATACATTGATATATAGTATATAGTGCTAGTGGAGGTGGCGTGCGCATTTTTAAAACCAAGTGGTTCGTGCGC
>JAKAKP010000019.1 GCA_021813445.1 Deltaproteobacteria bacterium | reverse complement strand
ATGCACCGGCCAGATGGCAATAAAACCACCTGTTCCCTGGAAAGATTCACGTGATGCTCACTCACTCCTCTTGAGGAAAAAATTTTCGGCAAACGCTATAAAAGTCTGCCGATCTTTGAAATAAATTACCGGCGCAAAGATGGCAGAGTCTTTCCCGCCGAAACTCTGGGCACCTTTGTGAAAGATCCTCAAAGCAAGGTTTTGGGATTCATTGGCATCGTCCGGGATATCAGCAGGAGAAAAATGGCTGAAGAAGAACGGGAGAGGATAATTGGCGAGCTTCAAAAAGCCCTGGCCCAAGTGAAGACGTTAAAGGGGCTTTTGCCGATTTGTGCGCACTGCAAAAAAATTCGGGATGATCAGGGCTATTGGAATAATGTGGAGAAATATATCCGGGATCGCTCCGAAGTAGAATTCTCCCACGGCATTTGTCCTGATTGCTTGAAGGAACATTATCCTTCTTTTCTAAAAACAAGACTCCCTTGTGAGAAAGAAAAAATTACTGAGATTGCCAGAGGCACGGGGCGGATTTTGGTAATGGATGATGAAGAATTGGTTAGAGAAGTGTTGAGCAGGCTACTGGAAAAGCTCGGCTATGATGTGATTGGCGCCCGGGATGGGAAGCAGGCCATAGAATTATATAAACAAGCTAAAGACTCTGAGCAGCCTTTTGCCGCGGTAATTTTTGATTTAAGCGTTCCCGATAATCTGGGGGGTAAAGAAGCCATCAGCCAACTGCAAGAGTTTGACCCGCAGATCAAGGCCATAGTCTCCAGTGGAGATCCGGCTGACCCAATAATGTCCGACTTTGCCAGATATGGATTCGGCGGTGCTATTGCCAAGCCCTATACGCTCATGGAATTGAGCAAATTATTACATCAACTGATTATTAATGAATGAAAATTCTTCCCCGCGGTTAGGCGGCTTCTCCCTTCCCACCGGCCTCCTGGAAGGCCAACGCCGCGGTGGGACAGCCGGTCACGCAGAGGTTGCATTTGAGGCAATCCCCCCGGTGGGCCATGGAGGCCTCCTGCTTCAGGGCCACGGGCGCCAGTTGCATGGGACATTTCCAGGCGCAAAGCTGGCAACCTATACACTTATCCAGGGCCAGGCGCAGGGGCCGCCGGTTGCGTCCCACCCAATGGGAGATGGTGCCGATGGGGCAGAGATAGCACCAACTCCGCTGGTGAAAGATCACCCCCAAGAGCACCCCCACCCCGGTGGTCACCGAGAGCAGCAGGACAAAAGAGCCGCCGATGGCCCAAGGGTCCGGCCACAGCCGGATGACCTGGAAGGTCACCATCCCCAGGAGAAAGGCCAGGACCCCCAGACGCAGGGGGGTAGAGCGGAAAACCTGGGGAATGCGGCGCTGGGGGCTGAGCCGCGCCAGCAAAGCGTCCTCAAAGGACCCCCGGGGACAGAGCCAGTCGCACCACTTGCGGCCCTGAAACGCGGCCAGGCCGATGCCTAAGAGCATGCACGCCGGGATGAAAAAGCCGATGAGGGGATAGAGCCAGCCCGCGGCCAGGATGATCAGGAAACCTGTGCCTAAGAAAATCTGCTTGAAACGCCGGGCCTTCTGGACCTGGACCGCGGCGGCCATTCTTGCTTTCCGGTTGACCATGAATAATCTGCCTTTCTTTGTTGCATTATTTAGAAACATTGCAATATTTTCTTAAAAAAATTATTCGCCTCAGTCATCTTCCCCGCCTTCCCGACCCTCCCCTACCCCCGCCTCGGCACTGCGGAGGCGCCGGGAAAGCTCGCCCCTGGCGTTAAGGGCGTCCTGCAGCACCTGGCGCATGATCTTGCAGGCCTCCATAATCCGGGGCACTGCGAGCCGGTAATAGACGGTGGTGCCCTCCCGGCGGGTGGCCAGGATGCCTTTTTGCCGCATCACGGCCAGATGCTGGGAGAGATTCGCCTTAGCCACCCCCAGGGCTCTGACCATGGCGCCCACGGAAAGCTCCCCGTCTTTCAAGAGGTTGATAATCTGCAGCCTCTTGGGGTTGGCCAGGGTCTGGCAGATATCCGCGTGCAGCTCCCAAAGCCGCGCCTCGGTTTGGGAAAGGGTGCCAGAGTCTGCCTGCTCCTTTTGTGCATTGTTGCGCATCATTGCAATAAATAATAATTCCCTGCTCTTTTCCTGTCAAGGGCGAATCTAACGTTGGGGGAAAAAAGAACTTTGTCATGCTCAGAGTTGCAAGGCATCTCCAAAGCCGAGATGCTTCACTCCGCGGCGCGCCGTTGAGAATGGCTACTCAACACTTGCTCTTGGATAAATGGGGGGTTAGCCCACAATTTGTTCCTCAACCGTCCGCCCGCACAAGATAAAGATAATAATTTTCCACGGGCACCAGGCTGTGGGTGAATCGGTGGAGGGGGATGACGGGGAACCGGCCTGGGGGCAGTTCCTGGTTCAACAGCAATAAGGTGTCTTGTTGACGCCGGCGGCTCAATTCCCGGGCCTGGGCCACCAATTCTTCCGGCTCCAGGTTGGTTTTTCTTTCCCGGTTCTGGACGATAAAGGACCCCCAGCCGCGGACGGAGGGGTAGTAAAGGCGGCAGTCCAGATAGCCGGCCACGGAAGAGGCGGCATCATCTGTGTGGCCTACAATCAACAGGCGGTCCAGCCGGTGTTGTTGCATGAATCTGGCGGCCTCCTGGCTGGCGGAAAAGGGGAAGCACAGATCCAGGGAGGCGGCCCACACCCCGGCCAGGAGTTGGGCCGCCAGGATAACCGTAACTGCCCGGTCCCGGTGGGCCTGGCAGAAATCGGCCAGGGTTTGGAGAAATGAGGGACCAGGCTTTATTTCCCCAGAAGCAGAGGCAAGCCAGAGACTGGCGATGAACAACAGATAAAGGTGGCCGTGATGCCTGATGGACCCGGGATACTTGGAGTAGGTGAAGGCCAAAATCCCTGCGGTGCCTACCACATACAGAAATAAAGGGAGCGGCCGCCGGAGAAAGAGCAGCAGGCCGAAAGCCAGCAGAATGATGGAGAACAAGGCTTGCCAGTAAGGATGGGAGATGAGGTTGGTGTCCCAAAAATGGTAATCCGGCGCCGGGAGAGGGACGTAACTCTTCCAAACGGTGGCCAGGTTCGCCAGGAAATGGTGGAGGTCCAGGGTAAAGTTCCAACCCACCGCGACGCTGGAATCCGGGGAGGGAATCACCTGCATCAGGGACAGGACGATACCCGCCAGGACCAACACGGCCGCGGCCACAACCTTGATGCCGCCGGCAGCCCCATCCCGGCAGGCCACCCCCACCAAAATTCCTCCCAAAACCAGGGCCACCAGCAAACCATAAAAGCTGGCCTGGCATAAAAGAAAGAGGATCAGGCCCAGGAGGAGATAATTCTTCGGCCCGGGCCGGCAAAAGAGGGCGCAGAAAGAAAACAGCCCCAGGACCCCCAGGGCATAGTTGCGGCTGATCACTGCGTATTCGTAGAAAGGGAAGTATCCCAGAATGAACAGGATCTTCTGCAACCGGGTGAAAGGAGCATACTTGAGAAAAACGTAAACCGCGGCGGTGGCCGCCAGCAGGTGCAGCAGCTGCATCCCCAGGGGGGCATGGGTTACCCGGGTGACCAGGAAGAGGCCCAGGTGCCAGAGGGCCGGGTGGCCGTCATATCTGAGGTTCCAGAACAGGTCAGGGAGGCAGAGGCTGTCCCGGGCGATCAACCAGGCCTGCCACTCATCCTGCCACATCTCATGGCGGAGCAAGAGAATAAGGACTAAGGCGGCATACCCCAGGAGCGCGGGGAGCAGGAAACGGGCCCTTGCTCCAGCCGCGGGAGACCCAGGGTCGGCTGCGACTGGCAGAGGCTTCATGCAAAAAAGTTTACCACAAAACTTTGGCAGCAGGGAAGAATTGCGCCGGAAGCAATTACTCTGCGCGGGCAGATCTGCCCCCCACAGGCCAAAAAACTTGTGCTACCGTTCTTACCTACTCCCTGCTTCCTGCTCACTGCTTACTGCTTACTGCTCACTCCATTCAACTGCCGGCGGCTGCCAGCGCGGGTTGATAGAATTTCCGGGAATATTCCTTGACCATGCGCCGGGCGCTGAATTGGGGGCCGATGCTGCGCATGGCTTCCTTCATCTTCTGGACCCAGCCCCCGGGCACGCCCGCGTCATTCACCTGATAGTAAAGGGGAATGACTTCCTTTTCCAGCAGCTCATACAGAGCCGCGGCGTCCAGGGCGTCTCTGTCTCCTTCGGTGGCGCCGGGGAAGGCCCAGCCGTTTTGGCCGTTATAGGCCTCCAGCCACCAGCCGTCCAGGATGCTCAGGTGCAGGACCCCATTGATGGCGGCCTTCATGCCGCTGGTGCCGCAGGCCTCGAGGGGCGTCAAAGGGTTGTTGAGCCAGACATCCACCCCGTGCACCAGGTACTGGGCCACCTGCTCCCCGTAGTCCTCCACAAAGGCAATCCTGCCCCCTAAGGCCGGGTCCCGGGCAAAATTAAAGATGCGCTGCAAAATCCTTTTCCCCGGGTCATCAGCGGGATGGGCCTTGCCGGCAAAGATGATCTGCAGGGGCCGCCAGTCGTCATTAAGGAGTTTTTTCAGGCGCTCCAGGTCATGGAAAATCAGGTCTGCGCGCTTGTAAGTGGCAAAGCGCCGGGCAAAGCCGATGGTCAGGACCGCCGGGTCCAGCAGCGGCCCGCCCACCACCACGTTGCCCAGGCCCACATGGTTCTTCACCCAGCGTTGCCGGGTCCGCTCTCGGATGTAATTGATCAGTTTAATCTTTTTCCGGTAATGCAGGCCCCAGAATTCCGGGTCCGGGATCTTTTGCACCTCTCCCCAGACCGCCGGGTCATCATGGTTCTCCAGCCAGCTCGGGCCCATGCACTCCAGGCAGCGGAGTTCGATTTTGGGATCGATCCAGGTGGGCACGTGCACTCCATTGGTAATATGGTCGATGGGAACCTGTTCCACCGGCAGATCGGGCCAGAGGGACTGCCACATGCGCCGGGCCACCTCCCCGTGCTTGCGGCTGACGCCGTTGTGATGGTTGGAGAGACGCAGGGCGAACGCAGTCATGTTAAACCCGGCGCCTGGCGGATCGGTGGGTGAGGTACCCAGGCGCAAGAAGTCCTCCCGGGTCAGGTTCAGCAGCGGATAGCAATGGCAGATATACTTATCTATCAGTTCAAAGGGGAAGACATCGTGGCCCGCAGGCACCGGCGTATGGGTGGTGAAGATGGAAGTGGCCCGCACCTCCTGCACTGCAGCTTCATACGCCATGCCGCCTTCCGCCCGCTCCCTGATCCGCTCCAGCAGGGCAAAGGCAGGATGGCCTTCATTCAGATGCAGGACCGAGTGCTTGATGCCCATGACGGCCAGCATCTCACTGCCGCCGATCCCCAGAACGATCTCCTGAAGCAGGCGCTGCTCCAGGTCGCTGATATACAGATGGTCGGAAATACGCCGGTGCGCCGGGTCGTTAATTTCCAGCTCGGTGTCCATCAGATACAGGGAGATACGGCCCACCATCACCTGCCACACCGCCACATGGATGGGAGGATCGGTGAAAGGCACCTGCACGGTGAGCTGGGCCCCCTTCTCGTCCAGGACCCGGGTGATGGGCGCGGCGTCCCGGTCCAGGACTTCATCCACGCTCTCCTGCCAGCCGTCGGCATTGATCTTCTGGCGCACATAGCCGTCCGGATACATAAACCCCACCGCCACCATGGGGATGCCCAGGTCGCTGCATTCCTTGAGGTGGTCCCCGGCCAGGAAACCCAGGCCCCCGGCGTAGAACGGCAGGGAATGGTGTAGGCCGTACTCCAGGGAGAAATAGGCGATGGGCAGGCACTCGCCGGGGATGATATTCTCCGTGAACCAGCAGACCTGGGTCTGGGTCCGCTGCCGGAAAGCGGCCAGCACGGCGTCATATTGGCGCAGATACTCCGGGTCCGCGGCCGCGGCCTCCAGGGATTCCCGGGGAAGCACCCGGAGCAGCTTCACCGGATTATGGCCGGTGGCCTTCCAGGCCATACGGTTCAACCTCTTAAAGAGCATTCGCGCCTCGGGGTGCCAGCTCCACCAGAGATTATAGGCCAACTCGCCCAGACCCGCGATTCTTGCGGGCAACGGGGGAAACCGGTCCTGGAGATCGTCCATCGCTGTTTCCTTTTTCAAGGGGATTCGGTGAATAAACAATTTTTCAACATGAGATCTCAACTTTTAAAAATAAGGCATGTTTCCCGGAATGCAATTCCCGTGACCCCAGGCAATTGACTCTCAGGTGCCGGTGTTTATATTTTTCTTAATTTCTCAAGACCTATAAGGAAATCGAGATGAAGGTTCTGGTGGTTTATTACTCCTTGTACGGCCATGTGCTGCAACTGGCCGAGTCGGTGGTGGCGGGGGTCAAGTCGGTGGCCGGGGTGGACGCGGTCTGGCGCCGGGTCCAGGAATTTGCAGACATCGAAAAAGAGATTCCCCAACATGAACACGCCCTGGCGGTCTGGAACCGCCAGAAGGATATCCCCGTCTGCACCCTGGACGATCTGCGGGAAGCAGATGGCATTATTTTCGGCACCCCCACCCGCTTCGGCAACATGAGCGCGCAGATGAAGCGCCTGTTCGACTCCGGGGTCAAGCTGTGGCTGGAGGGGGCCTTGGAAGGCAAACCCGCGGGTATTTTTACCTCCACGGCCACCACCCACGGCGGCCAGGAGACCACGCCCTTCACCATGATGGCCCCGTTGCTGCACCTGGGCATGATCATCGTCGGCGTGCCCTATTCCACCACGGGGATGTTGCATACCGAAGGCCGCGGCGGCACGCCCTACGGCGCCTCCACCGTGGCCGGCTCCAGCAACGAACTGCAGCCCCCGCCCGCGGACCTGGCCATCGCCCAGGCCCTGGGCCGCCGGGTGGCCGAAGTGGCGAAAAAGCTGCGCGGATAGTAAGCAGTGAGCAGTGAGCAGTGAGCAGAAAATAGCGATCAGTGGTCAGTAAAAGTCAAGGACTTGCCGGAGGCTTACCCCCCCCTCCTTTGCGGGTGGGAATATCTGGGCGGGCGAGACGCCCGCGCCTACGCCTTTTCATAATTTGCGGGTGAGCCCGCGGTTAATGAGCGGTTGCTAGTTGCCACTGCTCACTGCTTGCTGCTCACTAAAATTAAGTGGGAGACGGCCATGACCAAGATAGAAGAGTTAAAGGCGGAAGCCCGGGAAGAGGCCAAGTTGCGGGGCCACCGGTTGGGGAGGTTTAAAGAATCGGTCATCACCCCCCAGGGTTCCCAGGAAGTGCACCGGCAAGGCGCGGTGGCGGTCTGCGAGATTTGCGGGGCCCTGCTGGTGGTAGATCCGGCGCCTTTTCCCGGCGAGCCGGAGATTCTCGGGGAGGCCGTCAACCGGGACTGCCGCGCCATCGACCAGGAGTGGCATGAGACCGCGTAAAAGTATGTGGTTTTTACAGAAACCTGCGGCGGTATTTTTTCCCCAGGCCTGATCCTGCCGATAAATTTCTTAATAGAAACCCATGAATCCGGGCGGGCCGGCCGCCCGCATAATTTTACGACCTGGAAAAAAGTGCGTCCCCTCGAATTAATCTTTGGAGATACCGGTTCAAGGTCCTGTACAATAGACCCGCAAAGCAGAGTCCTAAGGCCCACCTAGGGAGGAGAGCGGAAATGGAGTCGCGTAGATGGATGTTCCGGAGTGGTGGCAGGAAGGGAGACGCAAGACGGTTCGTCCTGAATAAAATCTGCACCTCGGGCCGGATGCTCGTCTGGGCGGCCCTGGCTTCCCTGCTCCTGGCCGGAGCCTGGAGCGGCGCGGCCTTAAGCGCCCCCCCCGCTGCGGCCAAAGCCGCGCTTGATCCCGCTAAGCACTTCACCATCATCAAGATCGAACCGGACCCCGCCAAAGAGGAGGTCCGGATCTCCTTCAACCACCCGGTCACCCTGGGATTTCTGCGCCAGCATCTCCGCCTCCTGCCCCGGAGCAAGGTGGATTGGTCCAATTCCCTCATGAGCGAGGACCAGAAGGTCCTTACCCTCAAAGGCACCTTTGTCTACGGCGTCAAATACCTCCTGTCCCTGCCCGAGGACGTGAAGGTGGACAACCGGACCTACAGGGCCACGGTAAGCACCTTTCCCATGCCCGACCGGCCGCTGAAGGTAGAGTATGTGGAGAACAAGAGCGTCATCGAGCTGGACAGCCGCCAACTCCTGCACGTGCGCACCCAAAACGTCAGCAATCTCCTAGTGGAAGGCGTGCAATTTCCGGCCGCGCTCCTGCCCCTGGCCCTGGCCGCGGAGAAAGAACCCGGAAGCTGGGACCAGCAACTGGAACTCCTGAAGACGGCCGCACCCCAGGCCGAGAAACTGGTGCAGGGGCAAAAAGGCCTGGCCCCCTTCTGGGGCAAGCTGCAGCCGGAAAAACAGCTCTTTGCCGCACCCGCGGACAAGAACAAGGTCCAGGCCGTGTCCCTGCCCCTCAATTTCCGCCCCGACGCCAAGGAGGGCGCGTTCTCCCTCATCCGGGTGCGGGACCCCCAAGACCCGAAAATCGGCACCGGGCCCCGGATCTTCCGGGTCACCAACCTGGGCCTGACCTATAAAATAGGCGGCCAGGGGCTGCTGCTCTGGGTCACGTCGCTCAAAACCGGGACCCCGGTGGCCGGGGCGCAGATCGCGGCCGTCAGCAAGGACCTGGAAATCTTCCCCCTGGGGACCACCGACAAAGACGGCATCCTCACCTGGCAGAACGGCGACCTGGAAGGAATTTCCTTACAGCAGTTGGGCCAGTTCTCCCCGGTGAAGCGCCGGGTGGCCCGGGAGTCCCTCAGGTTCCTCCTGGCCGCGGTCAAAAATGACGTCTCCTACATCGAACTCAAGCCCCAGGGCGACCTGAAACCCCCGGGCGTCTGGCAGGCCGAGGGGGGCGAAAAGCCCCGTTCCCTGGCCGGCCAGGTCTTCACCGAGCGGGGAGTGTATCGGCCCGGCGAAAAGGTTTTCTATAAGGGGGCAGTGCGGCAGTACCGCGAGGCCAAGATTACCCCGCCCGCAGGCGCACCGGTGGCCTTTGAGGTGCGCAACTCCAAACAGGAGTTGGTCTTCAACACGGACGACAAGCTCTCGGCTTTCGGCACCGCGGCCGGGGATTTCAAGATAGAGCCTTTCTGGCCCCTGGGGACCTATACCCTCACCTTCCAGTTCGGCGGCAAGGCCTCCAAGAAAGAGGAGGCCAAGTCCCAGGACGAAGAATCGGCCGACACAGAGTCTGAGGACGAGGACAGCGGCGAGCCCGTTCGGGGGGAGCGGACCAAGGTGGAGTGCACCTTCCAGGTGCAGGAGTTCAAACCGCCCCGGCACTTTGCCGAAGTCTCCTTCCAGCGCTTCACCCGGGCCGAGAAAGACCAGCCCCAGGGGGCC
>JAKAKP010000106.1 GCA_021813445.1 Deltaproteobacteria bacterium | reverse complement strand
ATCTGGATGAGGTAGAAGACAACCTCTGTCGGGGCTTGAATGATCTCGCCAAAGACCCGGAAAAACTTCGTTCGATGACAAATTTCCCATACCTGAATGTTACTTGATAGATCGCAACTTGGTATTAAAGAATGCGGATAAGTTGGGACGGGAAAAAGGGGAGGGCAGGGACCAGTGGTTCCTGCCCTCTTAAAATTTTTCTTAGTTCTCGGTCACGGCAATTGCAGCGGAGGGGCATACCTCGATGCAGCTTTCGCAGCCCAGGCACTCGTCCTCATTGACCACTACGGCTTTGCCGTCCTGCACCTCGTAAACGCCCACAGGACAGACGTTGACACACTCCTCATCACCGGTGCATTTATCCGTGTCCACTTCCACAGTCCAACCCATTTACCTTTACCTCCCTTAATAAAATCATCCTGCCGAAATTGGCGCCTAACATTTAAGGCCGGCTAAAAATATCCGGCGGCTGCGGCCCATTACAAAAAAGCCCTGCCAGCGGCGCCAAGTCTGCGGCCCGGGTTCGTGGCTTGGGACCTTCCACCGATTTTAGCCCCTGGTGCCCCCTGGGACCGGCAACTGCCTGGTACCAGGTATATTTTATTATTTTATGTTGTTAAATTATTTCGGTCAAGTGTCCTTTTTGAGGCAAGAGTGCAGAGGCAGGTTTATCCCCGGAAATTAGCGAATCTTAAGGGTAAGGGGACTGCCAGGAAGATCAGGAAAAAATCGTCGCCTGGCTTGAATCCCGGCCGGAAGGGGCCCCGGGGCCTTCCTGACGGGAACTCCCTTCAGGCAGGTGGGTAACCTGGCGGTATTCCCGGGCCCGGCGCACCAGCGCGGGAGCCCAGTGGGGCGAACCCAAGGCGTGGAGATGGGTGTAAGTGGCCAGGACGTTTTGATAGACCAAGCCTTCCCGCTGCCCCCCTAGGCCTGCGCCCCGGTTTACCGTAAAAACCAGGTTCTCCTGGGACTGCGGCTCCGGTTGGATCCGGGAATAATGAAATTCATGGCCTTTGAGGATGGTGCCCGTGGGAAAGAAAGGATTGTCCCGGGCCACTTCCAGGATGGTGTAACCATGGCCCTGAGGTTTTTTCCCCATGACGAATTCATAAGGGAAGAGGCCGACCATGGGAAACTTCTCTCCCTGGGTCTGGATGGCCTGCCCCAGGTACATCAGGCCGCCGCACTCGGCGTAAATGGGCAGCCCTGCCTGGGCTGCGGCCTTGATGGCGTTGCGGAAACTCAGGTTTTCGGAGAGTTGCCGGGCGTGGGTCTCCGGGAAGCCGCCGCCGATGTATAGGCCATGGAGGTCCATGGGCAGGAGCGGGTCCTCCAGGGCGCTGATCTCCACCAGTCTGGCGCCTTGCTGCCCCAGGGCCTCCAGGTTCTCGGGATAATAAAACTGGAAGGCCGAATCCCGAATAATGCCGATGATCACCGGATCATCTCGGTCAACGAGGGGCGCGGTGACAACCGGCACGGGCAGGGGAGGGGCCTGGGAGGCTACCTGCCAGAGGCCCTCCAGGTCCAGGTACCGCTGGGCCAGATCCCGGGCCGTAGTTATTGCCCGCACGGCGGTGGCGTGCTCCTGGGGGGGCACCAAACCCATATGCCGTTCCGGGAAGACCGCACATTTCAGGCGCGGCACCGCCCCCAGCACCGGGATGCCACAGTAGCGTTCAATGGTGCTGCGAATCAGGGATTCGTGGCGGGGCCGGGCAATCTGATTGAGGATGACGCCCTTGATGGGCGTTGAGGGATCGAAATGCTGACATCCCAACACCATCGCCGCGGTGGTGCGGGTGCGCATGGTGCAGTCCACCACCAGCACTACCGGGGTGGTCAGGAATTTGGCCAGCTCGGCAGTACTATAAGTACCCTCGGCATCCAGGCCGTCATATAGACCCCGATTGCCTTCTATCAGGACGGCGTCAGCCTGGGCGGCGTGGCGGGCCACCATGGCCATAATCTGGTCCCCCTCCATCAGGAAGGGGTCCAGATTATGACTGGGGCAGCCGGCGGCCAGGGCGTGCCAGGCGGGGTCGATATAGTCTGGTCCCTTCTTGAAAGGGACCAGACGTCGCCCCTGGTCGCGCCAGGCGGCCAGAAGCCCCAGGGTCAAGGTGGTCTTGCCAGCCCCGCCCCGGAGCGCTGCCAGCAGCAGCCGGGGACAGGGCTGATTCATCAGACTTTCTTGGCCGCGCCTTCTTCGTGGGGAAGCTCGACGAAGCTCCCGCCGAAGTAAGTGTAAACGCAGCGGCCGGTGTCGATCAGGTCTTTAATGGCGAACTTGACCGAGTTCTTGTCCTGGTCAGGATGCGCTTTGAGCACAGCCTTTTGGAGGTCCATGGCCTTGAGCTGCTTTTTGCCCTGGGCGTTTTTGACCAGGTCGTAAATGAATTCCACTAACGCTGGTTTGTCTAGTGCCATTTATCCCACCTGCCTAGAATTTAAAATGCATCGACGTCCGGTAGGTGTCATACGCCCAACGGTAGTCGTCAATGTGCTGGAAGGTAAAGGGGATTTCGCAAACCTCGAAGAACTTTTCCCAACCGATCCGCTCGACCCACTCGCCCACGCGCTCCCACTTGTTGGCGCCTTCGGCGTACTTGGTGAGGATCTTTTTAATGGCGCCCACCACTTCCGGCCAGCGGGGCGGATTGTTGGGCAGATAGGGCACCGCCAGTTTGGAGAACATGGGCGGGGTCTTGGAGTTGGAGACCTTGCCGCCCACCAGCAGGGCCACGCCGCCTTTTTGGGCGTCGAACACCGGCAGGGCCGGGCACATGGTGTAGCAGTTGCCGCAGTACATGCAGCGCTCTTCGTTGATCACCACGCTCTTGATGCTCTTGTCCGGATGCGGCCGGATAGCGCCGGTGGGGCAAGCAGAGATGGTGGTGGGAATTTCGCACAGATGGCGCAGTTTCTCGTGGGCCACCTTGGGCGGGGTGCGGTGAATGCCCAGGATGGCGATGTCGGAGCAATGCACCGCGCCGCACATATTCAGGCAGCAGGCCAGGGCGATACGCACCTGGGCCGGCAGCTTGTGGCTGCCGAAATATTCATACAGATCGTCCATCACCGACTTGACGATGCCGGAGGCGTCGATGGCCGGGGTATGGCAGTGGACCCAACCCTGGGTGTGGACGATGTTGCTCACCGAGTGACCGGTAGCGCCAATGGGCACACCGAGCTTTTTGCAGGCATCCTTGACGCCGGCGATCTTGCTCTGGTCGGTGAGCAGGAACTCGACGTTATTCCGGCTGGTGAAACGCAGATAACCGTCACAGAACTTCTCGGCGATGTCACAGAGTTCCTTGATGAAGTCGGTGGTCACCAGGCGGGCGGAGCCGCCACGGACGGAGTAAATTTTGGCGCCGCTTTCGGACACGTGCATCAGCACGCCGGGTTCCAGGATTTCGTGATATTTCCACTTGCCATAGTTGTCTTTAATGACCGGGGGCAAGAACTGTTCGTAATTCGGAGGGCCAATATCAGTGATACGTTCAGCCATTTTACCTATTCCTCCTGTGGTATTTCGGCATTAGGCGCAAGTAGCCTAATGGAGATTGCTTATAGTTTGATATACTTGCGGCCCGCGGCTTCGGCCTCGAAGTCTTCCGCATGCCAGAAGAAGAAGGGGTTGGCCCGGGGGGTCCGGACGGTCTGTGACGGCGGTTCCAGGCCCACGGCCTTGAAGAAGTTCCGCATCCCCAGGCGCAGCATCAATTCGCCCACGCGCTCCCGGTTCTTGCCGTTTTCCGACCACCACTCATGGATATTGGCGATCAGTTCCTTGATCTCATCATACGGGGCTTCCATGGGCATAAAGGGCACGATGACCCAGCTCATCTGCGCGCCTTCCAGGATGGGGGCGTGGGAGCCCTGGAGCAGGGTGGCGCCGGTCTCGGTGCCGGGCCGCAGGGCCTGGGGCATCAGGCTGATGCAGTGCATGCAGTGGTTGCAGTTCTTGTTATCGATGGTCAGTTTGCTGCCGTCAAACTTCATGCAGGCGGTGGGGCAGAGGTCGGTGACGTCGGCTTTGACATCCAGCTTGGCATAAGGAGAGCCGCCGCCCCGGGGTTTCAATTCGCCGCCGGCATAGGCCTTCACTGCCGCCTGGTCGATGCGGATGTCGTCTTTCCAAACGCCGATGACGCTCAGGTCAGCCCGGGCCACTGAGGCCACGCAGTCATTGGGGCAACCGGAGCATTTGATCTTGTATTTATACGGGAAAGACGGGCGGTGCATATCGAACTGGAATTCCTGAGTGAGCTGGTAGCACAGGTCCATGGTGTCGTAGCAGGACCATTCGCACCGGGCCTTGCCCACGCAGCAGGACGGAGTCCGCATGGCGGAACCGGAGCCGCCCAAGTCCCAGCCCTTGGCGGTCAGCTTGGCGAAACAGGGTTCCAACTGGTCGGTGGTGGTGCCCAGGAAGACCATGTCGCCGGTGGAGCCGTGGACGTTCAGGATGCTGGAGCCATGCCGATCCCAAATGTCACACAGGTCCCGCAGGGCCTTGGTGGTATAGAACCAGCCCGAGGGCTGGTTGACGCGGACGGTGTGGAAGTGTTCGACGCCGGGGAATTCGTCCGGCAGGTCGGAGTAACGGCCGATGATGCCGGAGCCGTAACCCAGGACGCCCACGATGCCGCCATGCTTCCAGTGGGTGATCTTGTCCTTATAGGAGCGATCCAATTGTCTCAGCAAATCTTTGGCCGCAGGTTTTCTTGCGGCCGCCCGCTTCAGATCCTTCACGAAGCTGGGCCAAGGTCCGGTTTCTAGCTTGTCTAACAATGGGGTATCGGACATGCAACTCTCCTCCCTCTCTTAATGGTCCCCAAAGGGCTTATCCTTTTTTTCACAAAATCTTTCCTATCTCATAACATCGCAAGAGATTTGTCAACTAAAAAATATAGACTGAATTTTAGCTAATTATCTCCACCGGCCCCAAGGCCTCCAGGTCCTTGGCGCATTGGTCCGCAGGCCCCACCACCAGCGCCACCAGGGAGTCCGGTTGTAAGTGCTTCCTGGCCGCGTCCCGGGCCGCGTCCAGGGTGACTTCCTGGATGCGCTCCCGGTATTGCCGGAGATAATCCCAGCCCAGATCATAGAGATCCATGGACACCACCCGGCTGCCGATCTGCCGGGCAGTCTCCAGCCCCAGGGGGAAGTGGCCCACATAATAGCTCTGGGCCTCGGCCAATTCCTGCTCGGTTATGGCGCCTTCCTTGACCTCTTGCACCACCGCTTTGATTTCTTTGACCACCAGCGCGGTTTGGGCCGCGGGGGTAAAGGTGCTGATCACAAAAGGGCCGGGCGCCCGGCGGAAGTGGAAGCTGCTGCGGATGCCGTAGGTGCAGCCCAGGTCCGAGCGGATGCGGGTCATCAGCCGGGAGGAAAATCCTCCCTCCCCCAGAATGTAATTCACCAGGCGTAAAGCAAAGTAATCCGGGTGAGACCGGGGCAGGCCCAGGTGCCCCAGACGGATTTCGCTCTGGGTGAGATCCGGGCGGTCCAGCAGATAGATGCCAGGGGCGCAAACCTGCAGCGGCGCCTGCGTGTAAGGCGCGCTGGCCGGCCCGCCGCCCTGCCACCCCTGCCAGACCTTCCCGGCCTCCTCCGCCATCCTGGCGAAAGACGCCATGCCCACCACCACCAGGGTGGACTCCGCCGGGGTGAATTCCCGGCGGTAAAATTCCTGCAAATCATTGAGGCCGATGGCTTCCAGGCTCTCCAGGTCGCCGGTCAGGGGATGGCCATAGGGCGCATCCCCGAAAAAGAGGCGGGTATAACGGCGGTTGGCGACTTCCCGGGGATCGTCCAACAGATGGGCCAGCTCCGCCCGGCGCCTCTCCTTCAGCAGAGGAAATTCCTCGGCTGGAAACGCGGGCGTCTGGACAATCTCCCCCATGGTGGCCATGAGCTCCGGGAAATCCTCAGCCAACCCTTCCAGGCTCACCAGGGTGGCATCCCAACCGCTCCGGGCGGAGAGGGCCGCACCCCGGGCTTCGATATCCGCGGCCAACTGCAGCTGGGAGCGTTTGCCGGTGCCCAAGGAGAGAATCTCCGCGGCGCAGTCCGCCACCCCCCCTTTGCCCGGGGGATCGGCTTCGCCGCCCCGCTTGGCCATAAAAGTGATGCTCACCCAGGGGACCCGGTCGTATTCTACGCCTAAAAACCGCAGGCCCCCGGGCAAAACCGCCTGTTGAATCTCCGGAACATATCCTGACATAGTGTTAATCCTTGTTTAAGTTCAAGGTTCAAAGTTCAAGGTTCAAAGTTCGAGGTCCGAGGTCATCTTTTAAACCTTGAACCTTGAACTTTGAACTCAAACCATCGGCCCCAGGGCTTCGCTTTCCTGTGCAGAAACCGGTTTCAAAGTAACCACCGTGCGGTTGTCTTCCCGGAGGTATTGTCGGGCCACCCGGTGAATGTCCTCCAGGGTTACCGCCTCGTAGAGCTTGAGGAGTTGGTTGACCCGGCCGGCGTCGCCGGTTTTCAGGTGGAAGAGGCCCACCAGCAGGGCCCGGAAGAAATTCTGGGCCAGCCCCCGGGCGGCCTGGGCCCGGAGCAGCTTCTTGGCCCGGGCCAGTTCCTCGGGCTGCACCCCGTCCTGCTGCAGCCGGGCCAGCGCCGCCCACAGATCCTCTTCCAGTTGGGGCAAAGGTTGGCCGGGCGCGGCAATGGCGGTCATGACCATCAGGTCCGCGTCTTCGCTGGTCCAGGGGGGCGGCGCGATCTCCGCCTCCATTTCCACGGCCCGGCCCGGCCGCACGAACTCCTGGTAGAAGCGGGAGGCTTTGCCCCCGGAGAGGACAATGGACAGGAGAGAAAGGGGATAGATGTCCGGGTGGTCCATGCCGACGATATGGAAGCCGGCAAAGAGGGCCTCCACCTGGGCCACCTTTTTCAGCACCGCCCGGCGCTCCCCCCGCTGGGGCGGCTCCTTGACTTTCAAGGGGAGCGGCGCTCCGGGGCTGGGGATCTGCCCCAAGTGGCGGTCCACCAGGTCCCGGGCCGCGTCCGGCTTGACGTCTCCGGCGATGACCACCGTCAGATTGCCGGGGTGGTAATAGGTCTGGTAATAGGACAGGCATTCCCTCAGACCCAGGCGTTTGAGGTCCTGGTCCCAGCCGATCACCGGCCACTGGTACGGGTGCTGGCTGTAAGCCGCGGCAAAGAGCTGTTCCAGGACCAGGCCGAAGGGGCTGTCCACGGAGCGCAGCTTGCGCTCGCTGATGACCACCTGGCGCTCGGTCTGGAAATTCTCTTCGTTCAGCTTCAGGTTCGCCAGCCGGTCGGCCTCCAGCTTCAGGCCCAGCTCCAGGTGCTCCGCGGGCAGGTTCTCGAAATAGGAGGTGTGGTCCCGGGTGGTGAAGGCGTTGATCTCCCCGCCCTTGGCCTGGAGAATGCGGGAGAATTCCTCCGGCCCCAGGGTTTCCGAGCCCCGGAACATCAGGTGCTCAAAGAGGTGGCTGATGCCGGTGATGCCCTGGAGTTCATGGCGGGAGCCCACGTGGTAGTGGAGCTGCAGGGAGACCATGGGCACCCGGGGATCGGGCAGCACGAACAGGTTCAGGCCGTTATCCAGCCGGTAAGGGACGATCTCAATTTCCGGCTGCCAGGCCGCGGGGTCGAGCGATTTGGATAGAGCCATTAAATTACTCCTGTCACTCTCGTTCCCAAGCTGTGCTTGGGAACGAGAAAGAAAAAAAGAAAAAACCTAAAACTTTTGCGCCTTGGCGTCTTGGCGTGAAAAAGCATGAGACTGGGGCGGCGGATAGCCGCTCCAGCGTCGCAACAGGCGCTCGTCCACTTGTACCTTAATCGGGGCCTGTTCCGCAATGGGAATTTTCGCCGGGGACTCTCCCTGCAAGACCCGCCGGGCCAGGGACCCGGCTTCCTCCCCCAGACGGCGGTAGTCCAGGGCCACCCACAGCAGCGCACCCTGGCGGAATTCCGGGTGGCCGCTCACCACGATCACCCTCTGTTTCTTGCCCCACTCCAGCAGCAGGGGCGCATAACGCGCGGCGCTGGGCGCAGGGGGGAGATAAATCACCCGGGCTCCCCGGGCCAGCAGCCGCTCCAAACCCCGGCGGTCCCCGGCGGCATCAACCGTGGCCGCGGTCATGGGTCTGATGCCATAGTCGGAAGCTTCTTTCCGGAAGAGGTCTTTCAGTTCCGCGGCCACCCCGTCATTGGGGTCATAGAGCAGGCCCCAGGGGCCGGTGCCCAGGAGCGCGGCCCCCTGCTCCAGGGCCGCCTCCAGGGGTGGCGGGGAGGCGATGCCGGTGATGTTTTCCTGGTGAATCTCCGGATGCTCCGGTTCATACGCGGCCGTGGTGAAATAGGGATTGGCCACCAACGCGAAGACTACAGGCGCCCTTTTTACCAGCGGGGCTACCCGGCTGAGGGCCGCGGTCCCCAGAACCACCAGCAGCCGGGGACTGCGGTTGCGCACGCGGCGCAACTCTTCGTCCCCCTGGCCGCCGAGCTCCGGGATACAGACCACTTCCAGCTTTCCCTGCCCCAAAGAGGCCTCCAGCCCGGCAATGGCCTGGCGCATCCGGGGCGAATCGGGCGAACAGAAGGCAATGATAGGACCTGAAGGACTACAGCCAGCCGCCAAGAAAAAAAACAAAAGAGGCAAGGTCCCCAGGTATATTCGTTTTTCAGCCTTTCTGAGGCGGTTGGCAAAGTCAAAGAGCATATTTATCAGCGCCTTGCCGAACTTCATGAGGGGGAGGGGTAAACTGGGTCGCAAGGGTTTACCGCGATGGGCCGCAGGCATTTTTCCGCTACTTTGGGAAGCGCAAAGAACCGTCGGGCGCAAAGTCAAACATCGGCCCCCAGGCCACTTCCCAGTAGTAGCCATCCAGATCGCTGAAGTAACCGCTAAAACCGCCCCAGAAAGTGTCTTGCGGGGTTTTGACGATGGCAGCGCCGGCAGCCTTGACCTCCTCGAAAATGGCCAGGATCTCATCCTTGCTGCGGGCGTTGTAGGCCAGGGTTATGCCACTGAAACCGCGGCGGTCGGGAGACAATTCTGGCGAGATGTCTGCGGCCAATTGCTCAAGCGGATAGAGGGTCAGCCAGGTGCCGGGCAGCTCGAAAAAGGAGATTCCTTCATACCCCGGGTGGGGGCCAACGCCGAAAATATTTTCGTAGAACCTGGTGGCCTGCGCCAGGTCCATGACCCCGAGAGTGATAACGGTCATGCGGGGAACGGTCATTGACACCTTCTTGGAAAAAACCGGGGCACTCCCTGGTTATGGTGCAGAGGATACTCCCATAACAGCTTTGCCCCGGTAATGCCAAAATAAGGAGCGTTCCGAGACAGTAGCTGTTAATGGATAATCTTACCGATGCGGCTCCAGCGCACCTTGAAGCTGCCTGCATCCCAAGACAGGTGCGTGAGCAAACCCTTAAGGCCGCCAGCAAAAGCCTGGTAGAGCGGTTGGTGGTCTGAGCCCTCCCAGGAGAAGTAGATGACCTCCGCCTTGCCCCGCAGGTCGCTCATGGGCACGAAGCCCCAGAAGCGGCTGTCATAACTCTGGTCCCGATTGTCCCCCATGAAAAAATAGGAGTCCTTGGGCACCACCACCGGCCCGAAATTGTCCCGGGGCGATTGGTTGCCGGGGATGAGTTCTTTATCAGCAAACCGGGCCTGGGGCACCTGATAAGGTTCCCCGTTGACATAGACTTTTTTGTTGATGACCTGGATCCGGTCTCCCGGGAGCCCGATCAGCCGTTTGATATAGTCCTTGGTGGGGTCTTGGGGAAAGATAAAGACCACCACATCCCCCCGCTGGGGTTTCCAAGTGGGGATCATGATCTTGTTGGTGAAGGGGTTGCGGATGCCGTAACTGAACTTATTCACCAACAGGTAATCACCCACCAGGAGAGTGGGGATCATGGAACCGGAGGGAATGGAGAAGGCCTGAACCACAAAGGCCCTGATCACCATGGCCAGGACCAGGGCAATGACCAAAGCCTCGCCGTATTCCCGCCAGAAGGGTTTTTTCGAGGTATTCTGCTGACTCTTATCTTGGTTGTTGAGTGCCATCAAGGCCATATTTTGTGCCTTAAATTCTTCCCGGATAACGGGTTAGTCCACCGGAGCAAACTGGTCTTTGGCAGCCCCGCAGATGGGACAGACCCAGTCCGCCGGCAGGTTCTCAAAAGGAGTGTTGGGGGGAATATTGTTGTCTGGGTCCCCTTGCGCGGGGTCATAAATATAACCGCAGACTTGGCATTGATATTTTTTCATGGTCCCGCTCCTTTTTCAGCTTTGCTGTTAAACAAAATGCTTCATCCTTACAGAGGAATACAGAAATTTTTTTACCCCGCCAGTGGCCCTTTTTCCCCGGCGGCCAGGGCAGTGATCAAGGCCGGAGCGCTGGCAAAGGAATCCAGGTAAAAGTCCGCCTGCAACTCGGGGTTACGGTAAGCCACCAGGGGCACCCCGGCATTGCGGGCGAACTCTTCATCCACCCGGGAATCGCCGATAAAGATGGCCTGCTCGGGTTTGAGGCCGAAATGCTCCAGGATCCGCCAGAAGGATTCCGGATGCGGTTTAGGGTGGCTCACATCCTGGGCGGAAACCACCAGATCGAAATGCTCCTCCAACCCATGGTACTTAAGCACTGCGGCGGTGGTAGTGGAGCGGTTGGTGGCCAGGGCGCTGGTGAACTGGGGTCGCAGAAACTGGAGAAACTCCCGTAAGTGGGGCTCTTCCACCATCATGGGAATAAACGGCTGGTAGTCCAGGTTGCGAACAAACTGCAAGACTGTATCAAGGTCGGGATAGTCCCGGAACAGGTATTTCAGAGAGCCGAAAACCGTGTGGCTGTGCACGAAATCCGTGGCCGCGGCGTCCAGGTGCGGCTGGCCGAATTGCTCCAGTATGCTATTGTAGAAAGCAATATTGGCTTGACGGGAGTCGAACAGCACCCCGTCGCAATCGAAGGCTACCAGTTTCAGCAAATTATTAATCCCGATAAAAAGGTGTGAATCCGTGAATAGAATCCGAGACTCGGGTTATACCAAGTTCGCTTCTGCAAGCAACAAATCCTAAAGACCGGCGTATATCGGCATGCATCGGCGGCTTATATTTAACCGCCGATAAACGCAGATGAACGCGGCTGATCCTGCCGGTTTGTTGCATGGCAATATGAATTTGATATTAAGCCGCATGCGGCTCATATCGTTTAAATTTACTGCCCCTTCCCCGCCTTGTCAATAAGGAATCATGACGGAAAAAAAGGCCAGGGAAGAGGAGGGTGGCAAACCTGTCTCGTAATTAGGAGAGGTGGCGCCGGATTTCCTCGGGAATGCGGAGCAAAGGCATCACCTTATGGACCGCGCCCTTCTTGATGGCTTCTTTGGGCATGCCGAAGACCACGCAGGAGGACTCGTCCTGGGCAATGGTATACGCGCCCTGGTCCTTCATGGCCAGCAGACCGTCGGCGCCGTCCGCGCCCATGCCGGTGAGGATGACTCCGATGGCATTGCCCCCAGCGGTTTGGGCCGCGGAGTTGAAAAGTACATCCACACTGGGCCGCTGGTGATGCACCAGGGGGCCGTCTTTTATCTGAACATAATAGCGGGCGCCGCTGCGCCGGAGCAGCATATGAAAAGCGCCGGGCGCGATGAGAGCCCGGCCGGTCAGCACCGAGTCGCCGTCCTCGGCTTCCTTGACTTCCAGGGCGCACATGCCGTCGAGCCGGGCCGCAAAGGCCGAAGTGAATTTGGGGGGCATATGCTGCACGATCACCAGCCCCGGGCTGTTGGAGGGCAGGCGCAGCAGGACCTCTTTAATGGCCTCCGTGCCCCCGGTGGAGGCGCCGATGGCGATGATCTTTTGGGAAGTCTGGGCTAAAGGCGCGATGGTTCCGGGCGGCGGAGCCGCATTATCGTCCTTATCGAAGCTTTTCAGATACCGGATCTGGGCCGCGGCCCGGATCTTCTCCACCAACTGGACCCCCAGGTCGCCCACGGTATAGGCGCTGCCTGGTTTCGCCAGAACTTCCACCGCGCCATATTCCATGGCCTCCAGGGCCATCTGGCTGCCTTTCGGGGTCAAAGAAGAGACGATGATCACCGGGAGAGGAAAGTAATGCATCAGCTTCTTTAAAAAAGTAAGGCCGTCCATGCGGGGCATTTCAATGTCCAGAGTCACCACGTCCGGACGAGTATGGACGATCTTGTCCCGGGCCACATATGGATCGGGAGCGACTCCCACCACTTCCAGATCAGGTTCCCGGGAAATCAGATCGGTGAAGATTTTGCGGACGATGGCGGAATCATCCACCACCAGCACTTTAGTTTTGGCCATGCCCAGTTACCCTTTCTCCACAAATAGTTCCAAGAGTTCTTCTTCTACGTCAAAGCGCAAACTCTTTTCCAGCTTTCTCTTCTTCTGGTCCTCAGCCGAAAGCCATTGAACTACAGGGGTTTGCAGCTTAAAAGCCGCCGAGGCCTCCAACTTGCTGAGGAAGGAGCCGGCCAGCATATTGGAGGTTTCTTTCAGGATATCTTCCAGTTGCTCTTGGGAGATTTGATCTTCGTCGGTGCCGAGAAAATTGGCGGCCATTTTGCGGGCCAGGCTCTGGGGCACCTGTAAACCGATGCGAATGGATTGGGGGCCGGCGATGGTGACCGAGGAGCGCAGAAACGGCCCTCGGGAGCGCAGTATCTCCCCTTCTTCCAGGCTTTCGGGGAACAGGAAAAACATGGTCTCCAATACTTCAAAAGTCGCAGCTTTCAATTTCGCTAGCATCGGTGGTGCGGCCCTCCCCCAAAATTCCGGTTAGCTTCTGCCTGATGGTTTCCGGGCGAAACGGTTTCTGGATATAATCCTGGACCCCGAGACTCAGGAAAGGTTTGATCACCTCCGGTCGGGCCTCGGTGGTGATCAGGACCACGGGGATATGGCGCCACATCTCGTGCTTCTTTAATGCCTGCACCATGGCGGCGCCGTCCATTTCCGGCATATGCAGGTCCGAAAGGATAATATCCACCCAGTTATTTTCCAGGATGTTCAGGGCCTCCCGACCATTAGCCCCTTCAAAACACTCACCGATGTCGAAGCCGGAAATCACCAGCACCTTGCGGATCAAGGCCCGCATGGTGGCTGAATCATCCACGATTAACACGTTGTATGCCATCTTGTTGTCCCATGAGGCCGAAGAGGACTTGTGCCTCCTCCCAAGCGCTGCCAAATTGCAACAAGACTCTTTGCAGGTTCTTCTCCCGCAGGTGAAAGTGGCGCAGCACTTCGGGATAGCCGGTATAAGCCAGACCGTCCGTCCCCAGATCTTGACCGAACATCAGACAGAGGATGTCGGCCAGGTAAACGAGCAAGATCAGGTCGTCGGTATAGGCTTCGGGTTTGTCTATGTGGTGATAGGTGATGGCCAGCCGCAGGCGGTCGGGGAAATCCCACATACGGGCCATCTCTCCTCCCATTTCTGCATGGTCTACTCCCAGGATGATCTTCTCCGCGGCCTGGAAAGAAACCCCCTGCTTTTCCACCACCTCCATGATTTCGTGGAATTTTTGCTCCACAAAGAGGCTCAGAACCACTTTACCAATATCATGCATCAAGCCCGCGGTGAACCCCGTGGCTTTGTCCGGCAGGGAGAGTTCCCGGCACAGGACATCCACCATCAGGCCGCAACTCACGGAGTGCCGCCATAACCCCTGGCGTTCCGTAAAATATCCGGGGGTGGGGGCGGCGAATACCCGGGTGGCCCCGCTGGCGATAATGATTTTTAGAAGCTCTTGAGTTCCCAGGAGGAGCAGGGCCTGATGCAGCGAGTGAATCTCCCGGCGCAAACCGAAGTAAGCGGAATTGCTGATGCGCAATATGTTGGCGGTAATGGCCGGGTCAAATTTCACTATCTCCACCAATTCCTGGATATTGACCTCCGGCTTATTGAGCAATAGCAAGGTCCGTTGGGCCACCATGGGAAATGGCGGTAAGTTCTTCAATGACCTTAGGATTTGCGGCACCAGGCTCATGGCCCTGTTCTCCTATAGCTCTATTATCTTCTGGTTTTGACCAATGATCTTCACCCAAACCTTGCCGGTGGCGATCTCCAGGTACATGGTCCTGGCTTTGGTCCCCCCCACGTCTTCTTTGCCGATCAGGACGTTATTCTTGAGAAAGATCTTGCGCAAAGCCGCGTAGTTGCGCCGGCCGATATTGAAATGCTCCGGTCCCCCCAGCACCTGGCTGCCTCCGGCCACTTTCACCAGCATCCGCTGCTTCACCGCCCCCAGTTTATAGCACTCCTTGAAGAGCCTGGGAATGCCGGTGTCGGCAAACATGAAAGGATTCTCCCGGCCCTTTTCCTCATCCAAACCGGAATCCGGCAGCATGTAATGGAGGAGCCCCCCCACTTTCACCAGGGGATCATAAATCGCCACGCCGATGCAGGAACCCAGAGCATGGGTAATCACTACGTGCTCATGCTGGTTACTGACTCTCATCTCGGCGACGCCCACCACGATCTGCATCCTACGGGCCTCTATTTCCGATAGATGGTTGGCTTGATGTATGCGAACTGATGGCTGATATTGCACAAGCTCTCCGAATGTCCAATAAACAGATAACCGTGAGGTTTTAGGCACTGATAAAATTTATTTACCAGCTCGGTCTGCGTGGTTTTTTCAAAATAGATCATGACATTGCGGCAAAAGATAACGTCGAACTCTTGTTTGAAGGGGAAAGGATCCATCAGATTCAATCGAAAGAATTCCACTAACTGTTTCACTTCAGGTTTCACCCGCACGTAACCTTCAAACTGATTCACTCCCCGTTGAAAATACCGCCGCCGCCATTCCGGGGACAAAGGTTCCACCCGGCTCATGGGATAGATGCCCCGCTGGGCCTGGTTCAATACCTGGGTATTGATATCCGAGGCATAGATCTTAACCCCGTTCAGATCCTTGTGATTCATAGTGTTTAACAGGACCATAGCCATGGTGTAAGGTTCCTCACCGCTGGAACACCCGGCACTCCAGAAACGCCATTGCGGCATACTCTTACATTTTTGCTTCAACGTTGGCAATAATTCCTGGCCCAAAAACTCGAAATGCTTGGGTTCCCTCCAGAATGCCGTCATGTTGGTGGAGATGGCATCCAGGAGATTGATGAGTTCCAGCCCCGTGGTGTCATGGAGCACCTGCTGGTAATACTCGTGGAAGCTGGAAAGCTTTCGATTCCTGAGGAATTTAGTCAGACGGGAACGCACCAGCTCCTTTTTCTGGGGAGGCAAATGAATACCCGCATGCTGGTAAACCAGTTGGCTTAGCTGGTTAAACTCAGCCTCAGTGATATCCGGCATGACCAAACCGAGACCGGAGGCGGCGCCACCCTGGTCTATCTTGGTTTGCCGGCTCTTGCCCCAGGCAAAGTGAGCCATTGGTTTATGGCTAACCTCCTACCCGCCGAGGATCTCTAACCCGGCCATTTCTTCGCTGGTCAGCACCCGATCAATATCCAACAAAATCTTGATGGTCCCCTTGGCCTTGGCAATACCCAGGATGAATTGGTTCTTCAACCGCGTACCAAAGGAGGGGGCAGGTTCAATGTCGTCCCCATTAATGTTCAAGACTTCTGAGACCGAATCCACCACCACCCCCATTTGCACCGGCCCCATCTCACTCTGCACTTCCACCACGATGATGCAGGTGCGTTCTCCATATTCTGCAGCTTCCAGCCCAAACTTGAGCCGCAGGTCAATGACCGGGATCACCCGGCCCCGGAGATTGATCACCCCTTTGACGTATTCCGGGGTCTGGGGCACCGCGGTGATCTCCATCATGCCGATGATTTCCCTTACCTTCAGAATCTCCAGGCCATAATCCTCTTGGGCCAGGGAAAAGGTGAGATATTTGCCCTCCTTCTCATGGAGGGAGTTGGATTCCTGCTGGATTTGCCTTGCTGCTTGGGACACTTCTTTAACCTCCTGCTTTATCAGCCTCTTTTACAAGGCAGCTATAGTTCTGGTGGATGGTACCGGCCCCGGTCGGGCATTGCCTGCACATTTATTTGTATAAGAGATATCGGCGGCAATTAGAATTCCTTAAAATGTTCATCATCAAAAGGGATTACCTCCTCCGGCGATAACGCCCGGTTTTTGGGAGCAGGCAGGGCCCCTGCCGCAGGTGCCGCCGGCTTTTGGGCCTTCGGTTTCTCCAACCCGCCTTTCTCTTTGACCGGAGCGAGTTTCCGGGCATACGCCGCAGGTTCCGAGATCTTGCTGCCGTTGGCGATGTTGCCCCCCACTAAATCTTCCAGTTGCTGCATGATGGTTTGCATGTTACGGCTTTGGACGGAGAGTTCCCGGCTGGTGGCTGCAGCTTCCTCGGCGCTGGCCGCGGTGCTCTGCACCACCTGATCCATATGGGACATGGACTGGGAGATCTGATCCAAGCCGTGGGCTTGCTCCTGGCTGGCTGCGGTGATTTCGTCCACCAACTGCGCCACCTTCTGCGCACCTTTACTCAGTTCCTGGAACGCGGCCTCGGCTTGTTTCACCAGCCCTGCACCCTCAGCAATGCGGCTCACCGTGCCTTCGATCAGTTGGGAAGTGGTCTTGGCGGCAGTGGCGGCTCTTTGCGCCAGGGAACGGACTTCTTCGGCCACTACCGCAAAGCCTTTTCCCGCCTCGCCAGCCCGGGCTGCTTCCACCGCCGCGTTCAGGGACAACAGGTTGGTCTGGAAAGAAATCTCATCAATGGTCTTGATGATTTTAGCAATCTCCGAGCCTGCCTGGGACACCGCATCCATGGACTTCCGGGTGGCGGACATGGTTTCGTTGGCTTTTTGCACCACCTGGGTGGTATCCCGCATCATCTGGTTGGCTTCCCGGGCATTATCGGCGTTTTGCCGGGTCATGGCCGTGAGCTCTTCCAGGGAGGCGGAGGTCTGCTCCAGACTGGCGGCCTGTTCGGAAGCTCCCTGGGACAGGGTCTGGGAACTGGAGGCCATCTCTGCTGAGGCGCTGTACACTTCTTCGGAGGCCCGCTGCATCTGGTGCGTTACTTCTCCCAGGCGCCCCAGGCTGCGCAACGGAAAGTAAAGCATCAGCGTCAGGATCAAGACTACCGGAATAATCACCAGCAGCAGGTTGTTTCTCAAAGTGGCAATCCGGTCCGCCACATCATTGACATAAATCCCGGTGCCGATAATCCAGCCCCAGGGGGCAAAGGCCTTGACAAACGAGGTCTTGGGGACGATGAGGTCCTTGTTGTCTTTCCATTGCCACATGTAATTTACAAAGCCCTCGCCTTTGTCCCTACAGACCTTGACAAACTCCACGAACAGGTGTTTGCCATGGGGGTCTTTGTAATCGGTGAGATCCTTGCCATTCAATTGCGAGGCGTAGGGATGCATCAACATTTTGGGGCCGAAGTCGTTGACCCAGAGATAGTCTTTATTCTCCGGGCCGTAGCGCAGGGCCTTGATCCGGTCCAGGCATCTTCTCTGAGCCTCCTCCATGGAAAACTCCCCTTTTTCTGCCCGGGTTTTAAACTGCTCGGCCAGGTTGATCACGCTTTGCACGATGGCTTGAATCTGGCCTTGCTTCTCAACGAAAATGGCCTTTTTTAGGTGCGGCAAGATCCATAAAAAGATCAAGCCCAGGAATACCAGAATAACCAGGGCGAACTGCCCTAAGATCTTGTAACGAATATGCAAGCGCATTTGCGGCCTCCAAATTTTTATTTTTGCCTGTGGGCCATTTTTCTATGATTTTTTAAAGCTATCACCGTCCAAAGGGATGATCTGTTCCGGGAGCACTTCCCCGGAGGGATGCTCCTGCATCAAGACATTCTTTTCTCTAGGGGCGATACCAAGGTCCTGACGCATTGAATTCATCCTGCCCCGGAATAAAGGCCTGCCGTTTTTTTCCTGGCGTTTGCCATTGGCCGTTCCGCTCACCATGGACATGAG
The DNA here is from genome assembly GCA_021813445.1 of Deltaproteobacteria bacterium. Classification (GTDB taxonomy): domain Bacteria; phylum Desulfobacterota; class Desulfobaccia; order Desulfobaccales; family 0-14-0-80-60-11; genus SURF-52. Next base: position 26,464 of record JAKAKP010000106.1, on the reverse strand, counting down.
ATCGTCCACAATGCCTTTCATCTGGTGAGATTGGGCGGTGAGTTGTTGGGAGGCGCTGGCGCTCTCTTCGGCGCTGGCTGCATTTTGCTGGACAATCCGGTCCATTTCCTTCGAGGCCCGGTTGATTACTTCGATTTCCCGGGCCTGTTCCAAGCTGGCGCTGGCAATTTCTCCCACCAGTTGGTTGACCTTTTTGGCAGAGTCACCCATATCATAGAACTTGGTCAAAGTCTCCTGGATTTGGTTGCTGCCGATCTCGATGTGTTGGGCGGTTTCCCCAATCAGGTCGTCGGTGGTCTTGGCTGCTTCCGCGGCTCTCTGGGCCAGGTTGCGCACTTCATCGGCCACCACCGCGAAACCTGCCCCCGCCTGCCCGGCCCGGGCCGCTTCCACCGCGGCATTCAGGGCCAGCAAGTTGGTCTGGAAAGCGATCTCATCGATGTTTTTAATAATTTTCTTAATGCTGTCTCCGGATTGGGCAATGGTTTCCATGGACGCCTTGGTGGCCCGGATGGATTTGTGCACCTCCCTGGTCTTTTCGTTGGTCAGGATCACCAGGCGGTTGCACTCTTCGGCGTGCAGGGTGTTCTGCTTCACCGTGGCCGCGATCTCTTCCAGGGAGGCCGCGGTCTCTTCCAGGGAGGCCGCTTGTTCGGAGGCCCCTTGGGCCAGGGACTGGCTGGACGAGGAAACCTGGTCGGAGGCCGTTGCCACCTGTTCCGCGGCTTCTTCCAACTGCTGGGTTATGCCGGTCAAGTTTTTGGAAACCCCCCGGGACATGAAAACAGCTATCAATAGACCAAAGGCCATGGCGGCCAGGCCGATTACCATAATGTTGCGCTGGGTGCTGACGGCCGTCGCGGCTACCGCTTCTTCCCCCGCGATCCGGCTCTTAGTCAGCTGCCGGGCCTTTTGCAGCAAGGCCTGCACCTTTTGCAGATTAGGTCGGCTTTTGCTTTCAAAAACCTCAAAAGGCTGGTCCGACTTACTGATTTCCAGCGCGGATTGGTGGAGAAGACGATGCGGCTCCTCAATCTCTTTCAGCACCGGGACCAGGTCCGGGACCATTCTTTCCGCGTCCTTGCGGCCCCCGCCGTAATACCACAGACCGAAACCGCATTCATGGTCATTCGTTTGCAGGTCGAATTTCTTGGTTTTGCCTCTGGCGATATAATCCAGAAGTTTATCGACCCACTTGATGTGGTCCACCTCTCTTTGAGCCAGCAAGCCGTCCAGCTTGTTGGCCTGGATCATTGATTGGGCGTCTTGGACTAATCGGCCTACGCCCATGTAACTGGTGATTCCCAGAAGGGCCAGCAATACCAAGGTCAGCCCCAAGCCCAACACTATTTTTTTACTTATAGAAACATTCTGCCATCCCATACCTGCATTTCCCTCCAGACCCCGGAACAACTTCTCTATTGCTAGATCATCCCTAGGCGTCTGCTCCTTAACTTTAGGGCACTACCAATCGCAAGTAAACCTCTGTTCATCGACGTCGCTTGACCCTTATTAGTCTCCCGGCAATCTCCTTCCCTGCGGTTCCCTTCTTTGGCGCCTTGGAGAGCATGGCCCCCTGAGCGCCGCTCCGGCGAATTTAGCATCGTACTTCTAGATATTTTTATATTACTCGGGGATATACCCTCCTACCTCTCATTGCTTCAGGCCTGTCCCAGGGCGAAGATCCCGGCCAGATCCAGGATCAATCCCACCCGGCCGTCTCCCAGGATGGTGCCTCCAGCCAGGCCTTTGATCTTCTGGAAAGACTCGCCCAGGGATTTGATCACCACTTCTTGCTTACCCAGGATGTCATCCACCAGGAGTCCCTGCTGCTTGCCTTCATGCTCCACCACCATCACCAGGGCCTCGGTGGGAGGCATATCGCCGTTGCCGGTCCGGAAAAGCCGGTGGAGCCGCAGCAAAGGAATGAGCTGGCTGCGGACCTTGATGATTTCCCCCTGTCCCTGGACCGTGAAATAATCTGACGCGGCCGGCCGCAAAGTTTCCCGTACCGCCACCGCCGGCAGGATATAGCGCTCCTTGCCCACTTTCACCACCAGGCCGTCGATGATGGCCATGGTCAAGGGCAGGCGCAAAGTAAAACGGGTGCCCTCCTGCGACCGGGAGTTGATTTCGATCTTGCCCTGCAGTCTTTCAATGGTGAGACGCACCACATCCATGCCCACGCCCCGGCCGGAGATATCGGTGATCTTTTCTGCGGTGCTGAATCCGGGCTCGAAGATGAGGTGGTCGATTTGCGTGGGGCTGAGTTGTTCCCCGGGCTGAACCAGACCCCGCTCCTGGGCTTTGGCGAGGATGCGGTCCCGGTCCAGGCCGCGGCCGTCTTCCTCGATATCGATAACTACATTGCCCCCCTTGTGGTAGGCCCGCAACCAGACATGGCCTTCCGGGGATTTTCCCAGGGCCTGGCGTTCCTTCGTTGGCTCCAAGCCGTGATCCACCGCGTTGCGTACCAGATGCACCAGGGGATCGTAGATGGTTTCCACCATATTGCGGTCGATCTCGGTTTCTTCCCCTTCCAGATGCAGCTCCACCGATTTTTTGGATTTCCGGGCCAGATCCCGCACCAGCCGCACCATCTTCCGCAAGGTTTGGCCGATGGGGACCATGCGCATGGACATGGAAATCATCTGTAATTCGGTGGTGATCCGGGACATCTGCGCCAGGTCCCGTTCCAGTTTGGGGTCGGAAATGGTTAGGAGATGAGGATTCTGCCGCACCTGACTCTGGGCGATGACCAGCTCTCCCATCAGGTTCACCAGGTTGTCCACTTTGGCAATGTCTACCTTTAAGGTGGCGGGCATTTGGGCATCGCTGGCCGCCTTTACTTCCGGGGCTGACGCCGGGGCTGGAGCCTCGGGGGGCCGCTTTACTTCTTTTGCCTGCTCCTTTACCTGTGCCACCGGAGGCTGGGCCACTGCTGGGGCAGGGGCCTTTTCCTCCGCGGCCGGGGTCTCCACCGGGGGCGGAGCCTTTTCCTGGGCCTGCAGTTCCTGCAAGGCCTGGTCCATGTCGGCACCGGCGGTTTCCTCTGGGGGCGGAACGCTCTCCACCGGTTCGAAGGCTGCTGACGGGGCCCCTGCGTGTTGCACTTGTTTGACCGTGTCCTTAATATCTTGCAGGTCAAACCTCTGCAGCGGCCGGTGGTCCGACAGGGCCTCCTGCAGGTCATCCAGCATGTCCTTCAGCCGGTCCACCCCCGCCAGGATGAGATCAATTACCGGCGCGGTGATTTGCAGGCGGCCGCTGCGGGCTTCATCCAGCAGAGACTCCAGCTCATGACTCAGCTCTTGGATCTGGGGGAGATTTAAGAATCCGGCCACTCCCTTGACGGTGTGGAAAGGACGGAATACCGCGTTGATGGCCTGCAAATCGGTGGGGTCTTGCTCCAGGTGCACCAGGCCGCTTTCGATTCCCTCCAGGTGCTCCCGGGCCTCGGCAATAAAATTGGCCACCAGCTCCGGGTCTTCCCAGATCTGGGATTCCATGGCTGCCGCCGGCTCCGGCTCTGCTTCCGCTTCCGGTTCGGATTTGGGGACCCCTTTTTCCGCTTTCACCACTCCCAGCTCTTGGGCCCCGCGGCAATAAACCTTCCAAGGCTCGCTCTCTGCGGGAAAAGCGTTCTCCCGGGCCCAAGTCAACAAGAGACTGACACCTTGGCTCAGCAATTCCTGGGCCTGGGCCACAGGGGCGATCTCCTGGAGGATCAGCTTATTTCCCACATCCTCCAGCTGTTGAAACAGTAATGCCACTTCCGGACCATGATCCGCTGGCAGGGTCGCCTGAATTTTTTCTAAATGAGTCAGGAATGCCCCCAGGCCCGGGAGGTCTCCCTCCTCTAACATGACCACTTTGAGGGCCAACCCTTCTAAGCCTTCGCGAAGCTCTTGACTCTTCGGGGCTTGGTCAGTCAAGAATCGCCTCCTGAGTACTTCTCTATTAAGGGCTCTCGCCCTGTCAACCGGCTAATTTTTTAAAGATCTGCTCGATCTTCTCCTGGAGTATTTCCGCGGTGAAGGGTTTCACCACGTAATTATTCACTCCGGCTTTGACCGCGGCCACCACATTTTCTTTGAGGCCCTCGGCAGTAACCATCAGCACCGGGAGCTTGGCTGTTTTAGGATCGGTGCGAATCTTTTCCAGCAATTCCAGGCCGTTCATATTGGGCATATTCCAGTCCGTCACCACCAGCCCGATATTTTCATTTTTCAAGACCTGCAGGGCCGCCTGGCCGTCCTCGGCCTCAATTATGTTATCAAAGCCGATCTGCTTGAGAATATTCCTGACTATCTTGCGCATAGTGGCGAAGTCATCCGCCACCAGTACTCTCATGCGATAATCAATATTCTTGTCCATGCCCTTTGCCCTAATCTCTTGACCCAAGCCTTACCCAACTTATGCCAAAAGTTCTCCACCTGCAAGAAAGAGAACGCGAAGAATTCTGAGAAAATGGGGTTTTCCAGATATTTTATTCCTTACCCTTGGAGGAAGAGTTGTCGGTCTGCCTTTGACACACTTCACCCGCATAGCCTTTCCCATCAACTTATTCGACTTTTGTTTGCAATATCTTTAACGAAAACTTAAATTTTCTTTAACTTTTCTTCTCTTGCTTTTCCCCAGCAATTTCCGCACAATCCGGATCATGAAACCTTCACTCCCTGCCCAGCGATTGGCGGCCCTGAGGGACCTATTGCCCCCTGAACAAGATGCCCTGTTGGTGGCCGGCCCCGAAAACCGCCGTTTCTTGAGCGGCTTCACCGCCCGTGATGACAGTTTTACCGAATCCAGCGGTTTGCTCCTGATTACCCGGGATCAGGCCTTCCTGCTCACCGATTTCCGTTACCAGGAATGGGCCCGGCAGGAGGCAGCGGACCTGGAAGTGGTGGTGTACACCCAGTCTTTGGGGACTACCCTGGCCGGGATTCTGAAAGACCGGGAGGTGCGCTCCCTGGGGTTTGAGTCCACCTACCTCACTTACCGGCAATATCAACGCCTCACCCAGACCGTAGCGGAAAGCGGCCTAAATGTAAACTGGCAGCCTCTGGAAGGTACGGTGGAAGGCCTCCGGGAAAGAAAATGCCCGGCGGAAGTGGCTGCCATCCGGCAGGCACTGGCCTTGACCGAAGCGGTGCTTTTGGAGGTAGTGCAGGATTTGGCCCCGGGCCGGACGGAAGGGGAGGTGGCCTGGGAGATCGAACGGCGTCTCCGGGAGAAGGGCGCCGAGGGACTGGCCTTTCCTCCCATTGTGGCCGCGGGACCCAACAGCGCCCGCCCTCACCACCAACCCGGGGATTACCGGCTGGAGGCCGGAGAGCCTATCATCATCGATATGGGGGCCCGGGTGGCGGGTTATTGCGCCGACTTGACCCGCACCTTCATCCTGGGCCCCCCGGATGAACAGTTCCAGAACATCTATCAACTGGTGCACCGGGCCCAGGCGCGGGTCGAACAGGAACTCCGGGCCGGCATGGACAGTCGGGCTGGAGACGCCCTGGCCCGGGAAGTGATCGCGGCCGCGGGCTACGGCGAGGCCTTCGGCCACTCCCTGGGCCACGGTGTGGGCCTGGCCGTGCACGAAGCCCCGAGCCTCAGCCCCCATAAGGACCGGGCCACCACCCTGAAGGCCGGCAGTGTCGTCACCGTGGAACCGGGCATCTACCTCACCGGTTGGGGCGGCGTGCGCCTGGAAGACATGGTCCTCCTCCACGACGACCGCGCCGAAGTGCTGACCGGGGTGGGATTTTATGAGTGGTGAAGGAAGTGAGCAGTGAGCAGTGAGCAGCAAAAAAGCTATGAAGCGATGAAACGAAGATGGGTAGAAATGTAGCGGGAAAGCGCAGCGCCTCCCGCCTTCAGCAGCCAGGCTCAGCTTGGCCTGCCAGGGGGGGCCTCAGCCCGGTTAGAAAACGAGAAGAAAATAATAATTTCTTCAAAACCTTCAATGTAATAATGGTACAATGATCCATCCCTGGAGGCGGTCATGGAGGATTGGCAGAACAAGCTTTATTTCAGCGATAACCTGAAAGTCCTCCGTGAGCATATTCCGGTGAGCAGCGTGGACCTGATCTACCTGGACCCGCCTTTCAACTCCAACGCCACGTACAATATGCTGTTTAAAGAACCTTCCGGGGAGAAGTCCGCGGCGCAGATCGCGGCGTTCGAGGATACCTGGAAGTGGGGGCCGGAAGCGGAAGAAGCCTTTGATGAGGCCGTCCTGGCCGGGCCGCCCGATTTGGCCGAATTGCTCAAGGCCTTGCGCCAGGTTCTACGCCCCAGCAACATGCTGGCCTACCTCAGCATGATGGCGGTGCGGCTGGTGGAGATGCACCGGGTACTGAAGCCCACCGGCAGCTTGTTTTTGCACTGCGACCCCACCGCCAGCCACTATATCAAGCTAATCCTGGATGCCATCTTCAGCCCCAAGAACTTCCGCAACGAAATCATCTGGGAGCGCTCCCAACCCAAGGGCCACGCCAAAACCCGCTTCTCCCGCTGCCACGACACCATCTTTTTCTACAGCAAGTCGGAGAAATCGTTATTTATTCCCCAATTTGTGGAACACGATCCGGCTTATTTGGAGAAGTTTTATCGATTTGTCGAGCCTGAAACCGGCAGGAGATATACCTTAGCGGACTTAACAAATCCTAATAAAGAGCGGCCCAATCTGACCTATGAATTTCCTCCGGGCAGCGGCACGGTGCGGGTCTGGCGCTGGACCCGGGAGCGCATGCAACAGGCCTGGGAGGAAGGCCGGGTGGTGGTCCCCGAAGAAGGCGGAGTGGTGCGTTACAAAAGGTATTTGGATGAAATGTCCGGCACCCCCATCAAAGACGTCTGGTACGATATCGAGCACCTCCACGGGTCCAGCCACGAATATCTGGGCTATCAGACCCAAAAGCCGGAATCTCTGCTGGAGCGCATCATCCGGGCTGCCAGCAACGAAGGCGACCTGGTCCTGGACCCCTTCTGCGGCTGCGGCACCGCGGTGGCGGTGGCCGAACGCCTGCAGCGGCGCTGGATCGGCATCGACATCACCTACCTGGCCATCGGCCTCATTAGAAAACGGTTGCAGGATTCCTTCGGCCGCGAACTGGCGCCTTACGAGGAAATCGGTATTCCCCGGGACGTGCCCAGCGCCGAAAGGTTGTTCCAGCTAGACCCCTTCCAATTCGAATGCTGGGCTTTAGCCGCGGTGGGGGCTCGGAGCGCCCGGGACAAAAGAGGGGCGGACCGGGGCATCGATGGCGTCATGAATCTCAGGGATGAATATAACAGCGAATACAAGAAAATTATTCTTCAGGTGAAAGGCGGGCACGTCGGCGTTTCTCAAATCAGGGATTTGCAAGGAGTTTTGGAGCGGGAGAAGGCGGAGATCGGCGTGTTTCTCACGCTTAAGCGGCCCACCCGGCAAATGCGGGAAGAAGCGGCTGCTGCCGGTGCTCTAATCGAAGCGCAGTTTCCCCAGCATCGTTTTCCCCGCCTGCAAATCCTCACCGTTGAGGATATTTTCGCCGGCAAGAAAATCGCCTATCCTTCGTGGTGGTCCCAGGATACCTTCAAAAAAGGCCCCCGGCGGCGGAAAAACAACCCGGAAGAAGCCCAGAATAATTTGCTGAAGGAATTGCAGGAACCCTATCTTTCTTAAGGGACCAGGGGCCAGGGGCCAGGGGCCAGGGGGCAGAAATAAACTAAAAACTCGAAGCCATTGCAAAACCTCAATTATCCTAAATTTGTCATTCTGAGCGCCGCGAAGAATCTCGTGTTTTCGAGGGGCTAAGATCCTTCACTGCGTTCAGGATGACAGAAAAAGAGGTTTTGCAATGGCTTCTAATCTCCATCCCTATCCCTTCGCCAAGTGAATATAGGTACACAAACCCTTGGCCACCAGGCGCTCGCCCTGGCGCACTACGAATTCCCCCAGGGAAATGGTGCGGCCCCGTTTGGCGATATGGGCCACGGCCTCCACTTCCCCTTCTTTCACCGCCCCCAGGAAGTTGATCTTCATCTCCACGGTGTTGAAGGTTTCCCCTTCTTTCACCAGGCTGTAAAGGGCAAAAGCCACAGCTTCGTCCGCCAAGGCGGCGATGACCCCCCCTTGCATGAGACCGATGGAGTTGGCCAGATCCCCCTTGAAGGGCAGGACGAAGCGGGCGTAGCCCCGGCCCAATTGAGGCACCTGGATGCCCACGAATTTAATGAAGGGGTTGGCGGCCAGCCGTTTACGGATGCTCGCTTCCAACTCCGGGGCCAGGGGTTCGATGACTGGTTTCATTAGAATCTCCCGAAGATATTCACCACAGAGGCACAGAGGACACAGAGTTTCACAGAGAGAATTAATCATAGTCAGGCGGCTTAACCGCCTGACTATAAAAAAATCTCTGTGTATCTCTGTGCTCTTTGTGTCTCTGTGGTAAATCTTTTATAATTAGTCATTAATTTTCGACCAGGAGATTATACATGAAAATTGCCATCAGCGGCAAAGGCGGGGTAGGCAAGACCACCCTGGCCGCGCTCTTGATTAAATATTTTCGGGACCAGGGTAAAAAGGTCCTGGCCGTGGACGCCGACCCGGACGCCAACCTGGCCCTGGCCTTAGGGGTGCCGGACCCGGGGACCATCGTCCCTCTGAGCGAGATGAAGGAGATGGTGGCCGAGCGCACCGATTCCCAGCCTGGCAAGATGGGGGGCTTTTTCAAGATGAACCCCAAGGTGGATGATATCCCCGAGAAATATTCCCGGCAGATCGACGGCATCAAACTCATCGTCATGGGGGGCGTGAAAAAGGGGGGCAGCGGCTGCATCTGCCCGGAAAGCGTGCTGCTGCGTACCCTGGTGACCCACATGGTGCTCCTGCGGGATGAAGTGGTGGTTATGGACATGGAGGCTGGCATCGAACACCTGGGCCGGGCCACCGCCAAGGGCGTGGACAAGCTCATCGTCGTGGTGGAGCCGGGCCGCCGCAGCATCGAGACCGCCATGCACGTGAAAAAGCTGGCCGAAGACCTGGGGCTGCACAAGGTGGCGGTGGTGGGCAATAAAATACGGGGGGCCGCGGATCAGGAATTCTTGCGGAAACAACTGCCGGCTCTGCCAATCCTGGGGTTTATCCCCTTTAACGACAAGATCATCGAAGCGGACCTGGGCGGGCGCCCGCCTTACGAAGCCATCCCGGAGCTCCTGGAGGTGGCCAAAGCCATCGCCGGGCAACTGCGCGAATCATAAGCAAAAAGATTTACCACAAAGACACAGAGGGCACAGAGTTTCACAGAGGGAATTAATTCTTGTCAGGCGGCTTTACCGCCTGACAAGAAAAAAATCTCTGTGATTCTCTGTGTTCTTTGTGTCTCTGTGGTTAAGTTTTTTCGGCTTTTCTCCTATACTGCAATAATGCTTGACCAGTCTGTTCCCCAACTCTCCACCCGCGTCAAGATGCTGGTGGTCTTCGTGCTCTACTTCGCGGAAGGCTTGCCCTTCGGCTTCGTCTACACCACCCTGTCCTATTACCTCCGCAGCCGGGGCGTGCCCCTGGAGCAGATCGGCATCCTGAGCCTCCTGGGCCTGTCCTGGAGCCTCAAGGTCCTCTGGAGCCCCCTGGCCGACCGCTTCGGCTCCCGGGCCGCCTGGCTGGTGCCCGCCCAAGTGACGGTCATCGTCAGCCTCCTGGGTCTGGCCTACCTGGCCGCGGGCCCGGTGAGCCTGGCCTTCTGGGTCCTGGTGGGCCTGCTCTGCCTGGGGTCCGCCACCCAGGACCTGGCCGTGGACGCCTACACCATCGACCTCCTGGAAACCGCAGAATTGGGCATGGCCAACGGCATCCGCATCGGCGCCTACCGGGTGGGCCTCATTGCCGCGGGGGGCGGAGTATTAATTCTCAGCGACCTGGTGGGCTGGAGCGTCACCTTTGTGGGCGTGGGCATTATCATGGCCGCCCTGGCCGTCACCGTCCTGGTCTTCGGCCCCTTCCATCTGGGCAGGCCGGAGGTGGCCCAGGCCCAGGCCGGGCAAAGCGGTTTCAGCAGCATCAAGGAGTCGGCCCGGGGTTTGATGCGCCATCCCCATTTCGCGGCCCTGGTCGTCTTTATCATCATTTATAAGGCCGGGGACGCCCTCCTGGGGGCCATGGTCAGCGCCTTCTGGCGGGACCTGGGCTACAGCGGCACCCAGTTCGGGGTGGCCTCCATCACCGTGGGCAAATTACCCGCCATCCTGGGCGGCCTCCTGGGGGGGTGGCTCACGGCCCGCTGGGGCATCAGCCGGGCCCTGTGGCTCCTGGGGGCCTTGCAGGCCGTTTCCATTTTGGGCTACTGGCTGGCCGCGCTGCCGGGGGCTTCGAGCTACACCATTTATCTGGCCACCCTGGGGGACAACCTGGCCGGGCAGATGGGCTCCGCGGCCTTCATGGCCTTCCTCATGCTCCTCTGCGATAAACGGTTCAGCGCCTCCCACTACGCCTTCCTGTCCATGCTCTTCAGCCTGGGGGGGCGGCTCTTCGGCTACCTGGGGGGCTGGCTGGCCGCGTCTTGCGGCTACGCCACCTTTTTCTTCCTCAGCTTCCTGGCGGCCTGGCCCGCGTTCGCCCTGCTGCCCTGGGTGCTGCCGGTGGTCCGGCAGATCGAGGCAAAAGTGGTCGGTGATCAGTGATCAGTGGTCAGTAAAATGCTATGCCGGCGGTCTTCCTTAGTGATTACTGATACCGAGTTGCAATCTAACGACGTGGATTTGTAGGGGGGCACCCGTGTGTGCCCCCTGGACGCTTGCAAAAACACAATCCTTCAGTCTCTCTAAAAATAAACTATGATCATAGAATTAACGCAGTTGTATTTGCGGACGCAAGGGCGGACACATGGGTCCGCCCCTACAAAAAATTGCCGTTAGATTGCAACTCGGTATGATTACTGATCCCTGATGACTGTTTAACAGACCCACATCAATGATGAACAGACACCTCCGCCTCCTCCTCACCGGGCCTCCCCGGTGCGGCAAGACCACCATCGTCAGAAAAGTGGTGGAGCGCTTTCCCGGCCGGGCCGCGGGGTTCTACACCCGGGAAGTCAGGGAGAAAGGCGAGCGCGTCGGCTTTGAGATCCTCACCCTGGACGGAAACGTGGCCTGGCTGAGCCACGTGGCCCTTCCCGGCCCTCACCGGGTGGGGAAGTACGGGGTGAGCCTGAAGAACCTGCACCGGGTGGCGTTGCCCGCGCTTGACGTGGCTCCGGGGATCGACCTGGTGGTGGTGGATGAGATCGGCAAGATGGAGTGCCTCTCTCCCCTTTTCGTGGAGGCCCTGGAGCGCCTTTGGGCTGCACCCGTGGCCCTGCTCCTGACCGTGGCCGCCAAAGGCAGCGGTTATATCCAGAGAGTCAAAGAGAAGCCGGGCCTCACCCTGATCGCCGTCACCCCCGCCAACCGGGACGAATTGCCGGGTAGGATTTTGCATCTCCTGGGACACTGAATCATGCATAACTGGGGTTCATCCCTCAAGCCTGGTGCGGACAGAGGGTCTTTAAAGTCCCCCTTTGCAAAAGGGGGATTTAGGGGGATTTCGGGGGGCTTATTAAATCCCCCCCACCCCCCCTTTTTCAAAGGGGGGAGTTATGTCACTCTTTCCCAGGTTGCACTTGGGAGGAAACTCTTTAGGTTTCCAGGAAAAACCCGAACCCATGAAAATCAGTGGAGGGTCCGTTTCCCCCATCATTTTAGTGAAGCCGTCTTTCCCCTGTCATCATTGCAATTTAGCCTGCCTGCGGCTATAATTTCCTCAATGGTTAAGGAAAATTGGCTGGAAGTGCGGCTCCTGATGCCCCTTGCGGTCCAGGAGGACGCGGCTTGCTTTCTCACCGAGTTCAGCGGCCGGGGTGTGATCCTGGAGGAAAAAGAGGGGCCGGAGCCCGGGGTGCGGATCCGGGCCTATTTTCTGCCCGAAGAATTCGGGGCCTGGCAGCAGGAGGAACTGCAAAGGTACCTGAGCCGCCTGCGGTGCCAGGGCCTCTATCCCCTGGGGCTGGAGATGCACCGGGTGGCCGCGGAGGACTGGGCCGAGGCCTGGAAGGCCCATTTTAAAACCCGGAAAGTCACCCCCCGGCTGGTGGTGCGCCCTCCCTGGGAGGAATACGCCTCCGGCCCCGAGGAGATAGTGATCACCATCTATCCGGCCATGGCCTTCGGCACCGGCCGCCATCCCTCCACCCTTCTCTGCCTCAGGGCCCTGGAGGAGGTGTGGGGCCGGGCCCTGCCCCCCGACCCCAAACCCTGGCAGGTCCTGGACGTGGGCACCGGCTCGGGTATTTTGGCCCTGGCCGCGGCAAGATTAGGGGCCGGGGTCCTGGCCATCGACGTGGACCCGGAGGCCGTGGCCGCGGCCCTGGAAAACGTCCGCCTCAACGCCCTGGAGGAGCAGGTGTTGGTGGAAGCCACGCCCTTGTCGGCCCTGCGGCAGCAGTTCGCCCTGATCCTGGCCAACCTCACTGCCCCGGACTTGCTGGAACTGGCCGAAGCCCTGACCGCCCGCCTGTTGGGGGGCGGGGCCCTGATCATCTCCGGCTTTCTCCAGGAAGACCGGCCGCGCCTGGAGGAGCGCTTCTTGTCCCTGGGTTTGCAGGCAGCGGGTTTCTTTACCGAAGAAGATTGGGGCGCCTTGATTTTGCGCAGAGTGTGACCAGGATGCCCCCGGCTCCGCACCGACCATGAAATCCTCCCCCAGCATCCCCCAACGCCGGTTTTTTGCCCCTCCGGCAGCCTTCAAGGAAGGTGCGGTGTTACTGGACCCCGAGGAGACGCGCCATCTGGTCCGGGTGCTGCGCCTGGGGCCGGGGGCCCGGGTGCAGGTCTTTGACGGGCAGGGCCGCAATTATGCCGGGGTAGTGCAGCAGGTGGACTCCCAGGGCGCGCTGCTGCAAGTACTGGAAGAACTGGCCCCCTGGGGCGAATCCCCCTTGGACCTCGCCCTGGGGATCGGCCTGGCCAAAGGGGAGGCCCTGGATCTGGTAGTGCGGCAAGCCACGGAGATGGGGGTGAAGCTGATTGTCCCCTTTATTTCGGAGCGCTCGGAGCAGGTCAGCCCGGAGCGGGCGGCCCGCCGCCACCGCCGCTGGCAGCGCCTGGCCCAGGAGAGCCTCAAGTCCTGCCGGCGCTCGGCTCTGCCCCGGATTGCCCTGCCCCAGGATTGGACCGCAGTGCTGGCCGGCCCCGAAGAGATGAAGATCATTTTCTGGGAAGAGGAGCGGGGCCGCGGCCTGGAAGGCCTTCTGGGCCAAGGCCGCCCCGGCTCGGTGCGGGCCCTGATCGGCCCGGAAGGTGGCTTCGCCGCCCGGGAAGCGGCCCAGGCCCGGGACGCGGGCTTTCAAGTGGTGGGACTGGGACCCCGGCTGTTGAAGGTGCCCACTGCCGCATTGGCCGCGCTGGCCTTGATCCAATACGCCTGGGGGGATTTGGGTTGACGGCGGCCCTGCCTTACCTGGACCTGAACAGCTATTTGCGCCGGCTCCATGGCGAACGGGTGCAAAAGATCACCCTGGATGCGGGGCTGACCTGCCCCAACCGGGACGGCACTTTAGGGCGGGGGGGGTGCCTCTACTGCAATCCCCGGGGGTCGGGCACCGGCGCCTGGGGCCAGGGGTTGAGTATTACTCAACAGATGGAGCAAGGCCTGGCCCGCCTGCGGCAGCGTTATGGCGCTAAAAAATTTATTGCCTATTTCCAGAGCTTCACCAATACTTATGCACCGGTGGAGCAATTGGAGGGCCTTTACCGGGAGGCCCTGGCCTTTCCCGGGGTGGTGGGCCTGAGCATCGGCACCCGGCCGGATTGCCTGAGTGACGCGGTTCTGGATCTATTGGCGGAACTCAAGAAAGACTACCTGGTCTGGCTGGAGCTGGGCCTACAGTCCGCCCATGACGCGACCTTACAAAGGATTAACCGGGGCCATGACGTGGCCTGTTTCACCGCGGCCGTGGCCCAAGCTGCGGTCCGGGGCCTGGAGACCGTGGCCCATGTCATCCTGGGCCTGCCCGGAGAGGGACCCGGGGAGATAGCGGCCACCGCCTCTCTTCTGGCGGGATTACCGCTCCAGGGAGTAAAGATTCATCTTTTGTACGTCACCCGGGACTCGGCCCTGGCTTCCTTTTACCGTGAGGGAGCCTACCGGCCTCTCAGTGAAAGGGAATATGTGACTGCAGTAGTGGACTTTCTGGAGCTGTTGCCACCTAACTTGATCATCCACCGCCTTACCGGCGACCCCCATCCCGGGGAACTGCTGGCGCCGGAGTGGTGTGTGGCTAAATCCCGGGTCTTAAACCTGATTAAGGCCGAATTTGCCCGCCGGGGCAGCCGCCAGGGGGCCCGCTGGCGCCAGGAGGGGCAGGCGTCGGCATTGGAGAAGCCCCATTTGCTCCCTAGTGATGAAGTTAAGTAATCCCGGTGCCGATCCAGGAATATTGGCATTTGAGAGGAAAATGCGTTAAGAAAACCATGAGCAATCGCACCGATACCTCCACCGCAAAACCTTTGCCGAAAATTATGGAGAACAACGAAGCCGCGGACCGGCGGCGCCGCTTAATTTGGGGGGGAGTGATCCTGGGCCTGGTGGTCCTGGGCCTGGTCCTGGTCTGGGGCTTCCGCTGCCGGGACCTCCTCTGGGGCGAAGCCTGTTACTACTTCGATGTCTTCGCGGATAAGGACCGGATCCACCAACTCCTGGAGGCCGCGGGGGCATGGGCGCCCCTGGTTTTCATTGTGGTGCAGGTCCTGCAAGTGGTCTTTGCCCCCATTCCCGGGGAGGCCACCGGCTTCCTCGGCGGTTACCTCTTCGGGGTGCCTTTGGGAATGCTGTATTCCACCATCGGCCTCACCGTGGGCTCCATCCTGGCCTTTCTCCTGGGGCGCTGGCTGGAAGTGCACTTCGTGGCCAAGGTGGTCAAACCCGCGACCCTGAAAAAGTTCGATTTCCTCATGGAGCGCCAGGGCGCGCTGGTGGCCTTTTTCCTCTTTGTCATCCCCGGGTTCCCCAAGGATTACCTCTGTTTTATTCTGGGCCTGAGCGAGATGTCTTTGCGTCTGTTCCTGATATTGTGCACGATAGGCCGCCTCCCCGGCACCCTGATGCTGACCCTGCAGGGCGCCAAGGTCTATGAAGGGGATTATCTCTTCTCGGCCATCCTCATCGGCCTCTGCCTGTTGCTGGGACTGGTGCTCTACTTCTGCCGGGAGACCCTGTACACCTGGCTGCAACGCTGGGACCACGGCGGGCATGAAGAGACGTAGTGGCCAGTGGTCAGTAATATCAATAATCAGTAATCAGTGTTTTTTCTGGCCCCTGACCCCTGGCCCCTATCCCTATCTTCTCACCGCCCCTCCTTGACAAGCCCCTGGAAAAGTAATAATTTCAAAGAGATTTTCTGGAGGAAAAATGTCCCCTTTATCTCCTTTGACGGCCACCGGCATCGGCTCCGTGCCCTTTCTTGACGCCGACGCGGCTACAGCCGCGATCCTGGAGTATCTGCCCGAGGCGCCCTTCTGGCCCCAGATGGTGCGTTTGGGTTTTCCGGAGGAAATGGTGGCTCAGGCCGCCCGGGGTCTGCCGGGTTTAAAGATCGACCTGGAAGGGCAGACGGTGGGACTGGATCCTCTCCTGCCCCGGGAGGAGGCCCTGGCCCAACTTTACGAGGAGGTGTGGGCCGGAGATCTGGCTCCCTTCGCCCTGGACCCCACGGAGGCCCAAGGGTTTTTCTCGCTGCTGCGGCATTGCGAGTCCGGGAAATGCCAGGCTCAGGTATTAAAAGGCCAGGTGTCCGGACCGGTGACCTTTGCGGGCATGGTCAAGGACCTGGAAGGCAAGGCCATCCTTTATGACCGGGAACTGACCCAGGCGGTCTGCCAGGGGCTGGCCCTGAAAGCAGCCTGGCAGGCGCAAAAATTCCGGAACCTGGGCAAGGAAGCAGTGATCTTTTTGGATGAACCCTATCTCACCGGGTTTGGCTCGGCCTATCTGCCCATATCCAAGGCTGAGGTCGGGGAAATTCTCACCCAGACCCTGGATGCGGTGCGCGTCCCCGGTCCCGTCACCCTGGGGGTGCATTGCTGCGGCAACACGGATTGGTCTTTGCTGCTGGAAGCTCCCCTGGATATCCTCAGCTTTGATTCTTACGGCTACTTTGACAGCCTCCGTCTTTATGATAAGGCGCTCCGGAGTTTCTTGGCCCGGGGGGGTTGGCTGGCTTGGGGCCTGGTGCCCACCAGCGAGGACCTCGATGGGGAAACCGCGGACAGACTGTGGAGCCGTTTTCAAGGGCAGGTGCAACAATTGGCGCAACAGGGGCCGCCCCTGAAAGAGATTCTTACCCAGTCCCTGCTGACGCCGGCCTGCGGCATGGGCTACCTGCCCCCAGTAGCCGCCACCCGGGTCCTGGCTCTGGTGGCGGATTTGAGCGCCAGAGGCCGGGGCTGGCTGGCGGCACTATAGAGTGAGTGACCTGAAATCCAAAGACGCGAGCCCCCGCGTCAGGGAGTTGAATTAATGAAAGTCCGGGACATCATGGTTAAAGAAGTGGCCACCCTGGATATCAACGATGAGCTGAGCTTGGCCAACGACATCATGCGCTTAGGAAGGATTCGCCACCTGCCGGTGGTGGAAGGGACGCGGCTGGCCGGGATAGTCTCGGAAAGAGACCTCTTTCGCAGCTCCCTGGCCCATGCCCTGGGCTATGGCAGCAAAGACACCCGGGACTTGATGAAAACCATGCGCATCAAGGATATCATGGTGCCCGCGGTGATCACGGTGTCGCCGGAAACCGCGGTATGCACTGCGGTGCGCCTGATGTTGGATCACAAAATCGGCTGCCTGCCGGTGGTGGAAGATGATCGCCTGGTGGGACTGATAACGGAGACGGATGTTCTGGTGCAGTATCTGAAAGACTGCGGTGCGGATATTTAAGCCAGGGCCAGGAAGCGGATAAAACTCATTAAGGTGCGGGGCTCAAAAACCGGCCCCCGGGGGCCTTCCTGTTTCTGGAGGAATTTCAGAGTGGCAAACGGAGTTTGGGCCGGCCGGTGGGGGCGGAAGGTGGTGAAGGCGTCATAGGCGTCCAGCAGACGCAGGATACGGGTCCAGGGGTGCTGCCGCGTCAGGGATAAACCTTCGGGATATCCGGAACCGTCGGCATTTTCATGATGCTCCAAAATCAGCTGGCCCCCCTCCGCCGGCAGAGAGGAATGACCCCGCAACATCTGCTTGCCGATAAGAGGATGCTTCTTGGTCTCTTCCCACTCCTCGGGGGTCAAGCCTCCGGCTTTATTAAGAATTCTCTCGGAGATGCGGGTCATCCCCAGGTCGATGAAAAGCGCCGCGGAACCCAGCAGCCGGCTCTCCCGGTTGGATTTCCCCAAAAAGAGCATCATGGCCACTGCCAGCAGACAGACGTTCACGGAGTGGTTGTAGAGGCTGTAGTTGCGGTAAAGAATCTCCCACACCATCTTCGGCGACAACTTATCCCGATTAAATTCCTCAATAATCCTATCAACCTGCTTCTCGGCTAGCTTAATATGGGGTCCCAGGCGGGGGGCTGAAAAGGTCTGGCGTAAAGTCAGGTTGAGGTGTTCCCCCAGGACATTGAGCTTCTTCTTGGACTGGGCCGCTCCTTCCATCTCCAGCAGTTGCAGATGGTTGTTCAGGTAAGCCAGAACCTGATCCAGATCTTTTTGCTGGAAGTACAGGTGCTTGATGTCCATCCTGGCTAGGGGCGCCAGCCATTTGGCGTCCAGGACTTCCCCCTCTTCCATGTAAGGGAAATATTTAAAGTCTTCCCCATCGTTGATCTTGAGGAACAGGTTAAAGGTCAGCCTTTCGCCGGCCATTAACACTCGCAGATTTAGGGGAATATAGGACGCGGACCAATCCCTAACGGGCTGGCAATGAAACACCTTGAAACCCAGGGACAAAATACTTTGGCGGAAATGCTGGGCGCGCATTATATATTCTGGGCCTCCATGTATTAATCGGCAGATTTTCTAAAAAATTTAAAAAAAATATTTCGTGCAATTAAAATTATTTTCCCCGGCCGCGGCGGGAACTTCTTCGCTGATGGCTTGATGAGAGCGGGAACGACAGACTTAAGGGACGGCCAGGAAACGGATGAAGTTTACCAAGGTGCGGTGGTCAAAGATCCGCCCCTCAGGCCCTACCTGGTCTTGCAGGGCTTTGAGGGCGGCAAAGGGCTTAAGCGCTTGCCGGTAGGGCCGGTGGCCCGAGAGGCCGTCATAGGCATCCACCAGGCGGATGATCCGGGTCCATGGGTGTTGCTTGTTCAGGGCCAGTCCCTGGGGATAGCCGGAGCCGTCGGCGTTTTCATGGTGCTCCAGCACCAGTTGCATGACCTCTGGGGGCATGGCGCTGGTTTCCTTCAATATTTGAAAACCGAGTTGGGGATGCGTCATGATGATTTCTTTTTCTTCTGGGGTCAAAGGCTCGGTGCGATACAGGATCTCCTCCGGAATCCGCGTCAGACCGAGATCATGAAAAAGGCAGGCCAGCCCCATAATGAGGCTTTCACGCCTGGATTTATGCAGGAACAGCATTAAACCAATTCCCAAGAGACAGACATTGAGGGAGTGGTTGTACAAAGTATAGTGCTGATAAAGCAATTCCCACACCAACTTCAAGGAAGTGGGGTCCTTTTCCAGTTCCTGGATCAGGCGTTCCACCTGGATTTGGGCCAGATGGATGTGCCGTCCCAAATGTGGGGAGTTGAAGGAGCGGCGCAGGCTGAAATTCAAATGCTCCACCAGGACCAGGAGTTTCTCTTTGGGGTGGACTTCTCCGCGGCTATCCAGCAACAATAGGTGGTTGTTCAAATAGGCAATAACCAGATCCAGATCGCCCCGGTGAAAGTAGAACCGATCAACCCCCAGTCTTTGCAGCATCTCCACCCAGGATGGCTCCAAAATCTCTTCCGACTCCAAAAAAGGCAGAAACTTTACCTCTTGGGAATCCTCGCCACTGACTTTCACATAAAGGGAAAAAGAGAGCTTTTCCCCCACCATCAGGGCTCGGAGGTATAGGGGGAAATAGGAGGTGGTGCCATTGCTGCAGAAATTGCGCCGGTGAACTTTCAGACGGTTAGCGAACAATTGCTCTCGGGTATTATGTCCACTCATCTTGGAGCCATTTCCATCCATTGCTGTGATGGTCCTATCTCCTTTTTGATATCGGCATTTTGGATTATTAAGTTAATTAAAGTGCAGAAAAATATTTAGGTTCTACGCAGGAAACAACTCAAAACTCCCTTTCCCTCGGGGAAAAGACCGGAGTAGTATTGTTGAAGATTATAGGAGTTATGGGAAATATTTATCTTCCCTGTTCTAGGATCCATCCAGGGAGATGAAAAGAGAAGTTGCTCTTTTTTAAACCTTATAGTCTTTTTGTGAAGTTGTGCGAATATGCTCTGCTGCTTTATTGAGAGAAAAGGCAGGATGCTCGAGGAGTTAGTTGGACCAGGTTACCGTGAATAAAATTTTGGGGCGGACCCGCGGGCCCGCCCCTGGGGGGGCGCACCCCTGCCTGCGCCCCTGCCTAGTTATTTTAATCCTTAATGACGCCAACCCGATGTTACATCCTCCGGGTTTATGCGCCAATCGAGACCTTGATCAAGGCTTCAGATGTAAGTGAGCCAGTGTTGATAGCGGGGGTCCTGGCCTTTCACCACCGCGAAGAACGCAGTCTGGAGTTTCTGGGTGATGGGGCCGGGTTTGCCGGGACCGATGCGGCGGCCGTCCACCTCCCGCAGGGGCGTGACCTCCGCGGCCGTGCCGGTGAGGAAGGCCTCGTCGGCCAGATAGAGTTCATCCCGGGAAAAGATCTCTTCGCGCACCGGGATTCCCAGATCCCCGGCCAGGGTGATGATGGAGTCCCGGGTAATCCCCGAGAGCACCGCGGTGAAGGGCGGAGTCTTCAACGCGCCGTCCCGGACGATGAAAATATTTTCTCCAGAAGCCTCGGCCACATAACCGTCGGTATCCAGCATAATGGCTTCATCATAGCCCAATTGCGTGGCTTCCCGCTTGGCCATGATGGAGTTGACATAATTGCCCGTAGCCTTGGCCTTGGTCATGGTCACGTTCACATGATGGCGGGCATACGAGGAAATTTTCCCCCGGATGCCGTTCTTCAGGCCCTCATCTCCCAGGTAAGCGCCCCAGACCCAACTGATGATGGCCAGTTGGATGGGGTTATTCTGGGGGTGGAGCCCCATGACGCCTTCGCCTACAAAGGCCAGAGGCCGGATATAGGCCTCACTTTGCTGGTTGACCCGCAGGATTTCGCAGCAGGCCCCTGCCGCCGTCTCCTTGGAGAAAGGAATATCCATCTGCATGATATGGGCGGAATCAAACAGACGCCGGATGTGCTCGGGCAGGCGGAAGATGGCGGTGCGGCCGTCAGCGCAGCAGTAGGCCCTGATCCCTTCAAAGACCCCCAGGCCATAGTGCAGGGAGTGGGTTAAAATGTGAACCCGGGCTTCGTCCCAGGGAATGAATTTGCCGTCCAGCCAGATGCTTTTCGCTTTCTCCACCATCCGTTTCGTCCCTCTTTTAAGTGTTAAAAAATCTTACTAACCCATCGGCCTGAGGATGTCAAACGAATTTACATCCCGGTTTTCGTTGCCTTGCTGCCTCCTTATCCGGTATGATGGGCACTGGTTTCATTCGAAGAAATCTTAGCTAATTCCAACCAAGTTGGGCCGCCAGATGCGACTGACCAAGAAAATTTTTCAGCCCCTCGTCATTCTCGCGGTACTGGCGGCGTTGTTACTCGGCGCCCCGGCATACCTGCTTGCTGCCGGTGACCAAACCCCTTACCAGCTCGTGGTGCTGGGCGATCCCCATATCCCCGGGAAATTCCTGGCGGAGAAGGCGGCGGTGATCCGGACCATTAATTCCTGGCCCGATGTGAAACTGGTGGTCGCCGTGGGTGATATCTGCCAGGATTTGGGGACGGAAAAGGAATATGCCGCGGCAGCCCAATTTTTCCGGAATCTGGCGAAACCATTTGTGCCGATCCCGGGGAACCACGATTTTATCTATGACGACAGCAAAACGCTCGACGGCAAAAGAATAAAAAACACGGCTGCTGAAAAAGCGAATAAATTGGCGAGATTTCAAAAAACTTTTGGGTTGCCCGCCTTATATCATAGCAAACTGATAGATAATTATCTATTAATTTTTCTGGCTACAGATGATGTACAATCGGATCAATTAACGCGTATTTCCCAGAAGCAGTTGGGTTGGCTGCGATCCGAACTTAATCGCAATAAGAAAATAAACACTATAATATTTTTTCACGGTCCTTTGTATGGTACATTGTCAAGTTATAATAACTATGCCAATAGCAATGATTTTATTGCCCAACCGCAAGATGATATCCGTGAATTACTTCGGCAAAATCCTCAAGTATTTTTATGGGTCTGCGGGCATATGCATGTTCCCGCAACTAGTAAAGATTTCCGTTCTTCGATTAATGTCTATGAAAATAAGGTAGATACGCTTCATAATTCTGATATGAATCGAGAAACGATTTGGACGAATTCTCTTTTCCTGTTCCATGATAAAGTAATTATCAAAACTTACAATCATCGGCTGGGCGCTTGGTTGCCAGAATTGGAAAAAATCCTTGTCCCCCCCCGGTTGTAAACTCGGGGCCGCAATTTCCATCACATAATTTAGGAAAAAGATCCATTATGAATCAACCACTAAAAGCAGGAGTAATCGGCGTGGGCTACCTGGGCCGCTTCCACGCCGACAAATATGCAGCTCTGCCGGACGTGGACCTGGTGGGGGTGGCCGACGTCAACCCGGAACGGGCCCGGGAGGTGGCCAAGGCCCTCAATACCAAAGCCTTCACCGATTACCGGGAGCTTCTCCCCCAGGTGGAGGCGGTGAGTGTGGCCGTGCCCACCACCGCCCATTTCTCCGTGGTCCGGGACTGCCTGGAGCAGGGCCGTCAGGTGCTGGTGGAAAAGCCTCTGGCTACCACCGTGGCCGAGGCCGACGGCCTAGTAAGCCTGGCCCGGGACCGGGGCTGCCTCCTGGTGGTGGGCCACCTGGAGCGCTTCAATTCCGCCATGGAAGAACTTAAATCCCGGGTGACCCAGCCCAAATTCATTGAAAGCCACCGCCTCTCCTTTTACAAGGAACGGGGCACCGACGTGGACGTGGTCCTGGACCTGATGATCCATGACCTGGACCACGTTTTGAGCCTAGTGCCCTCCGCGGTCCAGGAGATCCGGGCCGCGGGGGTGTCGGTGCTCACCGAGAAGATCGATTTGGCCAACGTCCGCCTGGAGTTTGAGGACGGCTGCATCGCCAACCTCACCGCGTCCCGCATGTCCTTTAAGAGCATGCGCAAATTCCGGCTCTTCCAACCCGAGGCTTACCTCTCCGTGGACTTTGAGGCCCGGGAACTGGTGGCCGCATTCCGGCAGCCGGGGGCCCTGGGCCCCATCCCCGGCGTGGGCCTGGAGACCCGGCGCTTTTCCCAGGAAGATGTGCTGTTCAAGGAAATCGCCAACTTTGTGGCCGCGGTCCGGAAGCAGGAAGAAGCCCGGGTCAACGGCGAAGCCGGGCGGGCCGCGCTCTCCCTGGCCCTGGAAATTATCAGCAAAATGCGCAAGGCCAAGGTATGAGTTCCAGGTTCCAAGTTCAAAGTTCAAAGTTAAGGCCCTGGCTGTCAGGCTTTTGGGTCATTTTGCAAGATACCCCAGTGGGGCGGGCCTCTGTGCCCGCCAGACGCTTGGCGGCCAACGACAACTGCCCTATCATTGATTTAGCCTAACGCTCATGCTCCAACATCGGCCTTCTCCTAAGAAAATCCTCATCGTTGCCGGCGAGGCTTCCGGCGACCACCACGCGGCGCGGCTGGTAGCGGCCATCAAGGAGCAATTGCCCCGGGCAGAGTTTTTCGGGGTGGGGGGGGAGGCCCTGGCCGCCCAAGGGGTGCGGATTCTCTGTCCGGCAGAAGAGTTGGCGGTAGTGGGCCTCTTGGAGGTGGCGGGCCGCCTGCCCAAGGTGGTCCGGGCCCTGGGGGATATCCGCAGGGCCCTGAAAGCAGAACGCCCCGACCTCGCGATTTTGGTGGATTTCCCGGATTTCAATTTCTGGGTGGCCCGCCTGGCCAAATGTTACCGGGTGCCGGTGATGTATTACATCAGCCCCCAGGTCTGGGCCTGGCGCACCTACCGGGTGCGGACCATCGCCCGGCTGGTGGACCGCATGGTGGTCATCTTCCCCTTTGAGGCCGACTTCTACCGGGCCAGGGGCGTGCCCGCGGTCTATGCGGGCCACCCTTTCATGGAGACCTTGCCGCCCCTGCCGCCCCGGCAGGCGCTCCTGGAGCAATGGGGCCTGGACCCCCGGCGGCTCACCCTGGCCCTGCTCCCCGGCAGCCGGGCCAGCGAAATCGAGCGCCATCTCCCCACCATGCTGCAGGCGGCCGCGCTCGTCCAAGAAGCCATCCCCCAGACCCAGTTTCTCCTGCCCCTGGCCTCCACCGCGCCCCGGGGGCTGGTGGAGGAGATGGTGAAAAGATTTGGGGGAGGGGCCGGCAGCACAAGCGTCTCGCCTGCGGACCTGAGACTGTCCCTCAGAGTCATCGAGGGGCAATCCTACGCGGCCCTGGCCGCGGCCCACCTGGCGGTGGTGGCCTCCGGCACGGCCACGGTGGAGGCGGCCCTGGCCGCCACGCCCACCATCATCGTCTACCGCTTATCCCCCCTGACCTTTGGGGTGGGCCGTCTCCTCATCCGGGTGGAGCACGTGGGCATGGCCAATCTCCTGGCCGCCGAAAGGCTCTTTCCGGAATTGCTGCAGCATTTTTTTACCCCGGAAAATCTGGCCCGGGAGGTGTTATCCCTGATCGGCGACTGGCCGCGTCTGGAAACCCTGCGCCGGGGCCTATCCCGCATCATCGAGCGCCTGGGCGGGGCGGGCGCGTCCCGGCGGGCGGCGGAGGTGGCCTTGGAGATCATGGCCGAAAGCTAAGGTCATTTCAAAACCTCAAATTACCCTAAATTGTCATTCCGGGCGCAGCGAAGAATCTCGTATTTCCAAGCGTTAAGAGATCCTTCAGGATGACAGAAAAGGAGATTTTGAAATGGCCTCTAAGAAAGGCGTCTCGCTTAATTGGTTAATCCGCACAGGCTGGAAAGCCTGTGCTACCGCTAACTTGCGTCTTTCTTTGCGCCTTGGCGTCTTTGCGTGAGGAAAATCTTCCCGAAGCAGAAAAAGAGTTTTCCCAGGAATAAATGTGCTTCAGTTCTTCTTGCCCTATCTGCCAAAGGTCTTATAATGAAAAATCCAGGAGGTAACCAATGATCAAAAAAATTCAAACTTTATTGGGACCTGATGCGGAAGATTTGTTGACCTATCAGTGCACGGGCTTCAAAAAAGAGGACCTCCATCTGCCGGGGCCGGATTTCGTCGACCGGGTCTGGGCCTTGAGCGACCGGCCGGTGAAGGTCTTACGGGCCCTGGCTACGCTTTTCGGCAGCGGCCGCCTGGCGGGCAGCGGCTACCTCTCCATCCTGCCGGTGGACCAGGGCATCGAGCACTCCGGAGCCGCGTCCTTCGCGCCCAATACCATTTATTTCGACCCGGAAAATATTGTGAAACTGGCCATCGAAGGGGGCTGTAACGGGGTGGCCTCCACCCTGGGGGTGCTGGGCGCGGTGGCCCGGAAATACGCCCACAAGATTCCCTTCATCCTCAAATTCAATCACAACGAGCTCCTCACCTATCCGGCCATCCATGACCAGACGCTTTTTGCCAGCATCGAGCAGGCCTATGACCTGGGCGCGGTGGCGGTGGGGGCCACTATCTATTACGGTTCTCAAGATTGCCGCCGCCAGATCTGGGAGGTGAGCCAGGCTTTTCGCACCGCCCACGAATTGGGCATGGCCACCATCCTCTGGTGTTATCTGCGCAATCCTGCGTTCAAGACCGCGGCCGGAGATTTCCATTCTTCTGCGGACCTCACCGGCCAGGCCAACCACCTGGGGGTGACCATTGAGGCGGATATCGTCAAACAGAAACAGGCCACGATCAACGGGGGCTACACTGTCCTGAATTTCGGGAAAACCAACCCCCTGGTCTATTCCGAATTGGCTGGCACCCATCCCATTGAGATGACCCGGTACCAGGTGGCCAATTGTTATATGGGCCGCTGCGGCCTGATCAACTCCGGCGGGGCCGCGGGGGACGACGACCTGGGCCAGGCAACCCGCACCGCGGTGATCAACAAACGGGCAGGGGGCATGGGCATGATCTCCGGGCGCAAGGCTTTCCAGCGCCCCATGTCCGAAGGCGTGGAACTCCTGAACGCCATCCAGGACGTCTATCTCTGTAAAGAGGTGACGGTGGCCTAAAGGATAGGGGCCAGGGGGCAGGGGCCAGAACTATAGGGCGTGCCGTGCACGCCGTCTCCAGGCGGCCACGGGCCGCCCTATATTTGATTGTCAAAAACAGCGCTCTGCGGGGCGCTGTTTTTTTATTGGGGCAAAATCCTTCCCAGCCGGGACAATATCTAGTAAAATTACAAAATAAATTCGCCACTTCAGGACCGCGATGGGTAATGGGTCTTGCTTTTGAACTTTGAACTCGGAACCTGGAACTTGGAACTGTAATAATGTTTACCGGCTTGGTGGAGGGTGTAGGGGAAATCAGAGGCGTCAAGCGGCAGGCGGAAGGACTGCGGCTGACGGTGGCCCTGCCTTTTCCCGCGGCGGAACTGGTCCTGGGGGAGTCGGTGGCTGTAGCCGGGGCCTGTCTGACGGTGGTGGAGGTTGCCTCCCGGGCTGCGGCCTTCGAAGTCTCCCCGGAAACCCTGGAGCGCACGACTTTGGCCTTGAAAAAGGCGGGGGACCGGGTAAACTTGGAAAGGGCCCTGAAGCTGGGGGACCGCCTGGGCGGCCATCTGGTCACCGGCCACGTGGACGGCCGGGGGGTGCTCCGGGAGCGCCGGGAAGGGCCGGAGCATATGCAACTGCAATTCGAGATGCCCGGGGCCTTGAGCCGCTATGTCATTGAGAAGGGTTCCATCGCCGTCGACGGTGTGTCTTTGACCGTCAATGCCTGCCAGGGCCACACCTTTGCCGTGAACATCATCCCCCACACCGCCCAGGCGACCACCTTGGGGAGCTTAAGGGCAGGGGGGCAAGTCAATCTGGAAACGGACATCATCGGCAAATATGTGGAAAAACTGTTGGGCCTAAAATCCCCGGCAGCAGCGGGTATAACTGCGGAGTTCCTGGCCCGGCACGGATTTTTCTCGTAGGGGCGGACCCATGTGTCCGCCCTTGAGGGCTCAAAAGCCCTTGGGGCAGGTTGTCGGTTCTTCCCCCCATTTTATATTAAGCAAAGCAATTATATTGAAGGTGGTAAAGAGTGATGGCTGTTGCAACCATTG
>JAKAKP010000100.1 GCA_021813445.1 Deltaproteobacteria bacterium | reverse complement strand
ACGCGTTGCCGCGATTTTCTGTTCTATCTTCTTTCCCCCAGACCTTTTCAAGAAATTGATCCCGGCCGGAATGCCAGCGGTAATACTTGTAACGCAGCGGGTTCTTTCGGGCATAATCCTGGTGGTAATCCTCAGCCCGGTAAAACCTGGAAGCGGGCATGATTTCAGTAACAATGGGTTTCTTGAACCTCCCTGACTGATCCAGGGCTTTCTTCGACTCCTCGGCCAGGCGTTTCTGCTCCGGGTCGTGATAAAAGATCACCGCGCGGTACTGGAGCCCCCGGTCCACAAACTGGCCTCCCGGATCGGTGGGGTCGATGTGCCGCCAGAAATAGTCCAACAGTTGCTTATAGGTAACCTTTGATGGGTCATAGAGCACCTGGACCGCTTCCACGTAGCCTTTGGCCGCATAATTTTCATAATTGGGGTTTTCACCAAAGCCGCCGGTATAGCCGGAGACCACCTGCACCACCCCGGGGACTTTCTCGAAGTCGTTTTGCACACACCAGAAGCAGCCACCGGCAAAGGTGGCAATGCCCAAAATTTCGGACCTTCCTGTCACCGCTCCCTCCTTGGCCGATTTCTCCCGGGGCCGGCTGCCGGCATGGAGCAAACCCGCCGCCAAGACGAAAATCAAAACCGGCATCATCCATGACCAAATGCCTTTCATCGTTGCTTCCTTTTTGACCTGAACATTTCAATGATAAAACCTATGGCCGCCCGGTGGGAAGATTGACGAACCTGGAGGGGCGAGGGACTCCAGATCCTGAACAGCATGATGTATTAATAAATTATTAGGTTGGAAATCCAAAAATCAAGGGATCTACTTTGGATGGCGTCCTTTGAATGATTAGGGGGCAGCACTAGCCGGAGCGATTAAGCGATAAAGACTAGTGCTGCTTTTTTAAAAAACTAATCCGACAGGCCGATACGCCGGTCGACGTTTTCCACCACCCTGATCCCCTGGGCCTCAAGGCGGTTGCTAGCCAGCGGGGACATGGCGCCGCTTACCCACAATTCGATACTGGCCGGTTTCGCTCGACCCGTCCGGGCGGCCAGGGTTTTCTTGACGACCCGCTCGGCCCGGGGGCTCCAGACCCCATAGTCCAGGGGGAAGGGAACCAGGGCGGTGCCATTGGCGGCCCGGGCCACCAGCACCCCCGGCACATTGATCTCCCGGATCGGAGAGACCGTGCGGTTATAGGTCTCCAGCATTTCCGCCATGTTTTGGAAAAAGTTGGCGGTTTCTTCATCACTGGCGGAAAGGGCAAAGTTGATGAACTTATTCCGCCCCTGGGCGCCGCTCAATTTTTCCAGGCAGGCGACGATAATAGTCTGGTGGCGGGGAGTGAACGCGTAGTGATTGAGAAACCTGGCGGCCAAGCCGGGATCGACTCCCATGGCCTGGAGTTTCCCTTGGTTGCGGGTGCGTAGCGCCCCAGGCGGCTCATCCCGGAGCAGCCCATTGACCTCCCGGGCGGTCCGGGACATCCCGCTCAGGCTGACCGCAGCCCCGCCCCCATAGGGGATTGCGGCCGACACCGCCAAGGCTCCCAGGGCCTGCGCCCGGGCGACGTTATCCAGTTCGTTTTGCAGCACCCGGTTGCTGGAATAGACATCCACTCCCAGATCATAGGCCAGTTTGCGCTTGGCGCCGGAAACATTCAGGACCTTTTCGGCTACCGTATCCCGCCGGGGATCGTGGGAATCTTGGAGCCCCCCGGAAATATTGGAGAAAAGCTTGGCCACCCCCTGGGGGATGCTGACCACGGTGTCCAAAGGAGCATTGGCCAGTTTTAAGCCGAACTCCAGGGTCTCCCGGGCCTTGCCCCGGGCGCCATTGAGAAGGGCCTGGCCCTGGTTGACCTGCCGCAGCGCGGCGATGGCCTGAATCTCTCTGATGAGCTTACGCAGGCCGTATTTGCCGCCCACCAGGAAAGTCCCGTAGTCGGAGTTCACGGTGAAGCGAAACATATAGCCATCGGCCACCACCCGGTCCTGCACCCGGAAGTGGGGACCCGAGATCAGCCGGGAGGGTAAGACTTCTTGAGCCCGCCGGTTGGCGGGAGTCTCATACTGGATGGATCCCCAGACTATTCCCGTCAACAGGGCGGTCAGGAAAAAAGTTGTAACGAAAATCTTGGAGCCGGTGTGTGCTGCACTCTTCTTGAGATTCTCCCCCACTTGGTCCTCCCCACAAAGTCGCGAATATGAGTTATGTTCGTCTGGTGGTCTCAGGGACTGCCGTTGCCCGGGTGACGCGCAGTGGCTTAAGAGGTCCGCCCTGAAAAAAATATATTCTAAGCGAAGTCGCAGTTTTGAGCCAGCCTTTTGTCAAGGATGAATCAGCCGACGCGGGATTCTCCCGCGCTGAGGAAGGGCGAGTACGGATTCGCCAATTTTTTTAGCGCTGCCCCCAAAGAATTTTCTAGCCCCGGCGGCATCTGCCCCATAATCCCGGATATAATCAAAAGAGGTTTATGGCCGGTAATCTTGATGGCAGCAAGCCTGTGGTCAGGAAGCTGCGTGGAGGGCAATTGCTCAAAATATTATGGCTGGCGCTGTTGGTTTTTGTCCCCGTAATCTGCCCCTGTGCTCAAGCCCAAGGACCGGTGACGGTGGAGTCGCTGCTCTCTAAGGACACGCGGCTGCTGGTCTTCTCGCCTCACCCCGATGATGAAACCCTGGGAGCAGCAGGGCTGATGCAGCGCGTCCTCCAAGAAGGCGGCAGGGTGAAAGTGGTTTTCATGACCAATGGCGACGGCTTTCCTGAAGGGGTGGAACAGGAGGATCACATCGCCCACCCCACCGCGGCCGATTACCGCAAGTATGGGGCGGAACGCCGGGTGGAGGCCGTCAAGGCCGTCGCCTGCTTGGGTCTGAAGGAGAGCGACACCATCTTCCTGGGCTTTCCGGACGGCGGCCTCTCCTGCCTGTGTCAGCAATTTTTCGCGGGCCCTCCGGCTTACAGATCTCCTTTCACCTTGGAGAGCTGTCCCCCGGCCTCAGAAATTATTATCCCCCATACGGATTATACCGGCCACGACCTGACCCAAGAGCTGGAACGGGTGCTGGCGGATTTCCGCCCCAATCTGGTGGCCACCACTTCACCCGAGGACCAGCATCCGGACCATAGCGTCACTTACTTTTTCGTGCAGCGGGCCTTGACCCATGGGCGTCAGAAAAATCCGTCTTTCAACCCCCGGGTGTTAACCTTCCTGATCCATTTTGGCCAGTGGCCCCTCGCGCAAGGTGCGGGTACCGGGTTGCGCCTCCATCCTCCTGAAGGCTTTCCCGATAAAGGGAGGCAGTGGCTTTCCCTGGCCCTCTCCCCCGAGGAGGCGACAGCTAAACGCCGGGCCATCCTGGAATGCCACACCCAGATGATCGTCATGGGCCGGTATCTTTTGAGCTTTGCCAGGTCCAACGAATTGTTCATTCTCGAAAATTAGGATTGTAGACAACTGAGGGGGATTGCTCCTGCGCCCTGCCGAGATCATCCGGTTCCCTGCCCTTGTCTTCGGAAGGGCACTCAGCGACAGAAAGGCGCGGGGTAGATATCCTGTTCCACCTTGGGGGTGTCGATGACCCGCCCGGGAGTGCCCACTTCCACTGATCTATATAACTGCTCGGCGTCATCAATGGGCAGACGGATGCAGCCCGCGGAGTCCGCTTTGCCGGGGAGAACTCCGCCATGGATGTAATATGGACCCTTGAGATGCAAGGCCCACGGCATCCAGGAGTCATAGATGTTGGACCAGTGATTTTCATCCTTGCCTTCGACCCGAAAATCGAAAAGCGGCGTCCGTTCACCCCCGGCTCCCGCGGAGATGGGAAAGACCCGGCGCAGTTCGCCCCGTGAATAGAGCGCCAGAAAGCCTTTGCCGATATCTACCAGGAGATATTCTTCATAGGCCTCCAGGGAGGCGTCGTAGGCGGGGAAAATTTCCGGCACCAGGCGCAGATCCAGGGGGATCTTTAAGGTGTTGGTTTCAATGGAGTTGGGTTGCGGAGTTCTGGTCTTGATATAAGATGGATTTAAGGCATTAAAAAAGGCGAGCCGGTTCCGGCACCGTTTGAATTGCCGATTGAGGGTGGGCAGGCTGCGGCAGATGGAGGTAATGGAAGAGCCTGGGGGAATGACGATCTCGACGAAAGGCACGCCGTAAGCCACGCCTGAGTCGACCACTTCAAGGCCGGAATTATTCAACTCCTTGCAAAAATTACTATAATCTTCTTCCCGGGCCCAGACGGCGGCGCTCGCCATGAAAAGGCATAAGATAACGAAAAGATAAGAAAAAACTCGCGTCCAAACATTCATTCTCAGCCTTTGATAACCGGGCTTATCTGCTATTAAACTCATTAACCTTACTATTTCTTTCCCTGGAGTTCCGTCCAGTTGAGGCAGTTGGGAGGAGGATCGCCCCTGAGTCCCGCCAGGAGATTCTCAGCCGCCATCACCGCCATGCGGGTGCGGGTTTCCACGGTGGCGCTGCCCAAATGGGGCAGGAGCACCACATTATCGAGGTCGGCCAGACCCGGCGCCAGTTGCGGCTCTCTTTCATAGACATCCAGCCCCGCGCCGCGAATCTGCTCTCGCTGCAAAGCCGCAACCAGGGCCGCTTCATCCACCACCGGCCCCCGGGAGGTGTTGATCAGGTAGGCCGTGGGCTTCATCAGTTCCAACTCCCGGCTGCCGATCAGGTGCCGGGTCTGGGGCGTCAGGGGGATGTGCAGGGTCACGAAATCTGCTTCCCGCAGCAGGGTCTCCAGGGGCACCGCCGCGGCCTGCAGTTCCTGCCCGGCGGCAGGGGCCAAGGGGGTGCGGCTATGGTAGATGATCTTCATGCCGAAGCCCGCGGCCCGCCGGGCCACGGCCTGGCCGATGCGGCCCAGGCCGATGATGCCCAGGGTCTTGCCGCTCACTTCCTGGCCCAGAAACAGGAGGGGCGCCCAGTACTGGAACTGTCCCGCCCGGACCCGGCGGTCGCCCTCCACGACCCGGCGGGCCGTGGCCAGGATCAGGGCGAAGGCCAGGTCCGCGGTGGCGTCCGTGAGCACGCCCGGGGTATTTGTCACCGGAATTCCCTTCCGGGTGGCGGCCGCCACCTCAATATGCTCGAAGCCGACGCCGTAGTTGGCAATGATTTTCAGGGCCGGGCCGCGCTCCAGCACTTCGCTATCGATGCGGTCGGTAATGGTGCACAGCAGCCCCTCCTTGTCGGCGACGCCTTGCAGGAGCTTGTGCCTCTCCAGGGGCGGGTCGGCATCGTAGCTCTCCACCTGATGCTCCCGGGCAATCAAGGATAAGACCTCGGCGGGCAACCTCACAGTTACCAGGACCTTCATGATTTTTGCTCCTTCCGGTGACTTTTCTTATTGTCCAGTATCATAATAATTGAGCGGGTTTTTGCAACTTCGAGAATCCGCGGCCTGGCCTGGCAGCAGAGGCCCCGGTATCTCTCCCCGGCCCTATTTCTCCGAAACAGTTCCTCATGGGCCCGCGGCCCACCCGTAAAGCATAAAAAGAATCGGGGCGGGCGTCTCGCCCGCCCGGTAATCCGCACAGGCTGGAAAGCCCGTGCTACCGCTTGGAACTTTTCAGGACAGATAAAAAAATTTTTTCCTTCGGAAAATTTTGCTTGCATGTCACCATACCCCGGTATAGTATATTGAAAAATGAACGGATAGTCAGGCCCCGGCGGGATTAACCCTTAAGGCTGTCAATTTTCAGATAACTATAGGTAGCTTTATGTATCCAACGGAAGAAACCAAAAAGCAGATGCAGCGGGAAATTCACTCCCGTCTAAAAAAGATCGAAGGGCAAATCCGCGGTCTGCAAGGCATGATCGAGGCGGATAAGGAGTGTGATCAGATCCTCACCCAGGCGAGGGCCGCCCACTCCGCTTTAAAAGCGGTCTGCAACCTGATTTTGAAGGTCTATCTGGTCAAATGTTACGGCCAAACCGCGGAGGAGCAGAACGCCGAGGGGGTTTTCACCAGGCTGGACAAGGCCATAGACATGCTCTCCAAGTTCATTGACTCTTAAGTGCTGCCAGTAAATCCCGTCTCCCGGCGCCGGGCCGGGACCAGCAAAGCCAAAGGAGAGAAACCATGACAACTGCCGATCTCACTACGTTAAAGCCCGCAGCGGTGGTGGATTGCCGGGGCAGCGCCTGCCCGGGGCCGCTGATGGAAGCCAAAAAGGCCATCGCCCAGGTGAAGGTGGGGGAAGTACTGGAAGTGCTCTCCAGTGACCCGGGGACCAAAGAGGATATTCCCCTCTGGGCCAAAAAAGTGGGCCACGAATTCATCGGCTCGCTGCCCGCAGATGGTTACGACCGCATTTTCGTGACCCGGAAGAAGTAAACGAGGGCCGCATGGGGTCCGCAAAACCCGGAGGGAAGATCCTGATCCTGGCCGAAGACGCCTGCGCCTATCCCGGGGCCGATGCCACGGGGCAGGGGCATATGAGCTATCCGGCCGACACCTATATCCTGCGGGTCAAGGCGTCGGTGCTTTTCCCCGAGCATTTCTATCTGGATTGCTTCGATAAAGGCATCGCCGGGATCATCATCATGTCCTGCGGCGCGGAAACTCCCTACCCCGGGGCCTATGACGCCCTGGCCCGGCGCATCGACCGGGTTTACGCCCTGATGAAGGAAAGGGGACTGGATATTCGCCGGCTGCGCCTCACCGCCATCTGTACCGTCTGCACCCGGGCCTTTTTAAAAGAAGTGCAGCAGATGCACGACCTGGTCTCCCCTTTGGGCCCGCCGGGGAGCGAGAGGCCGGCCGCGGCTTAGGCATCTTCAGGAGCAACAGGCATGAATTCCGGGCAAAATCACCGCTTTGACGCCCTGGTCCTGGGCGGGGGGATCGCCGGTCTGGAGGCGGCTCTCAATCTCGCGGACCAAAATTTCACCGTGGCCGTGGTGGAAAAAGACGCGTCCATCGGCGGCAAGATGATCCGGCTCTCCAAGGTCTTTCCCACCCTGGATTGCTCCAGTTGCATCACCACTCCGAAGATGGCGGCCGCGGCCCATCATCCCAACATCACCCTTTTGACCTTCTGCGAACTGCAATCTTTGGAGCGCCGAAATGGCTCTTTGATCGCCAAGATCACTCAAAAACCCCGCTGCGTGGATACCGAGAAATGCATCGGCTGCCGCCAGTGCGAATACCAGTGTCCGGTGCTGGTCCCCGACGCCGGGCAGGGGGGCTTTGCAGCCCGCAAAGCCATCTATCTGCCTTTCTCCAACGCCATTCCCCAGAAGGCCCTGATCGATACGGAGAACTGCATCCTCTGCGGCCGCTGCGCCAAGGTCTGTCCCACCCAGGCCGTTAATTATTTCCAGGCGCCGGAAGAATTCCTGGTGACTGCAGGCACGGCGGTGATCGCCACCGGCTTCGAAATGATTCCTCTGGAAGATAAGGTCCAGTATGGCCAGGGCCGGATTCCCAATGTGATTACGGCCCTGCAGATGGAAAGGTTGCTGGCGCCCCATGGCCCTTACAACCGGGTGCTTAGGCCTTATGACGGCATGGAGCCGGACTCCATCGCCTTCATCCCGTGCGCCGGCTCCCGGGACCAGAGCCTGGGCCTGCCTTACTGTTCCCGGGTCTGCTGCATGTATGCCGTCAAGGAGGCCATGCTCCTGTCCGGGGCTCTACCCCTGGCGGATATCGCCATCTATTACATGGACATCCGGGCCTTCGGCAAGGGCTATGAGCAGTTCTATCAAACCGCCCAGGCCATGGGGGTGAATTTTGTGAAGGGCAAGGTGGCCTACCTGGACCCTGGCGAAAACGGGGCGGTCCGGGTCAGGTACGAATCCCAGGAGGCCGGGGGCGGGGTGCAGGTGGCGGAGCATGACCTGGTGGTCCTCTCCCTGGGCCTAGTGCCGGCCTGGGACCCCCAAGGCCGCTGCGTTCTTGCCACCGGCGGGGATAAATTCATCAAGACCGTCAAACCTAAGACCGCGCCCACCCTGACCGATCTGGAAGGAGTTTTCGTAGCCGGGGCCGCGGCCGGCCCCAAGGATATCGTGGACAGCATCGCCGAAGCCGGAGCCGCAGCCATGGAGGCTTCCCGCTATTTGGTCAGTAAGCAGTGAGCAGTGAGCAGGAAAAGACAGGGGCCAGGTGCCGGGGATCAGGGGCCAGGGATTAGTGGTCAGTGGCCAGGGGCCAGTTAAAGGGCAGCCTTTGGCCGCCGGGAGACAAGGAGCCAGTGATTGGCAGGTTGCTGGGAAAAGGCTTGAAAGTCCGATGGGATGAAGTTCTTATCCCCCCCTTTGCAAAAGGGGGGTTAGGGGGGATTTGTAGGCCCCCGAAAAACCCCTAAATTCCTCTTACCCAAGGGGACTTTAGAACGAAAACCGAAAACCGAAAACCAAAAACCCAAAACGGAACCCAGGCGGATGGTCAAAAAGAAAAAATCCCTAGCCTCACCTGAGCCCACGCCGGGCGGCAAAGTCGGCGTCTACGTCTGCCATTGCGGCGGCAATATTTCCGACGCGGTGGACGTGGAGCAGGTTTGCGCCCAGGCCCGCCGGGTGCCGGGGGTGGTGGTGGCCCGGGACAACATGTTCATGTGCTCCGATCCCGGCCAGGAAATGATTATCGAGGATTTGAAAAGCGGCCTGGTGGAACGGGTGGTGGTCGCTTCCTGCTCCCCCAGCCTCCATGAAACCACGTTTCGCAACGCCCTGGTCCGGGCCGGAGGCAATCCCTACGTTTATGAACATGCCAACCTGCGGGAGCAGGTGAGTTGGGTGCACCACGGCCCCGAAGCCACCGCCAAGGCCACCCGCCTGGTGGCCGCGGCCGCGGCCAAGGCCGCCCAACTAAAGCCCCTGGATCCTATTCGGGTGGAGGTGCGGCCCCGGGCCCTGGTCATCGGCGGTGGCATGGCCGGGCTGAAAGCCGCTCTAGAACTGGCGGAGAGAGGCCAGGCCGTGGTCCTGGTGGAAAAAAGCCCGTTTCTGGGGGGGCAGGTGGCCCAATTACAGGAGCTGGCTCCCGGGGGTGAAACCGCAGCCGCGGTCATCGGTGAACTGGCGGGCGCGGTCTTGCAGCACCCCGCGATCACGGTTTACACCTGCGCCCAGGTGGAGGGTTTTGAGGGCTACATCGGCAATTTTAAGCTGAAAATTACCCGGACATCCCCGGAAAGTGCAGAATATTCAGAGAAATTGGAAAGATTGAGCCAATCCGGCTGCGGCCCGGGAGAATACGTGCCCTTTGTGGGTCTCATGCCCGCGGCCATCCCGGAAAGCCGGGAAGAGATCGACCTGGAGGCCGGGGTCATCATCCTGGCCACGGGCATGCGGCCCTACCAACCGCGCCAGGGGGAATACGGTTACAAGGATTTCCCCGAAGTGGTCACCCTGCCGGAATTTATCCGGGCCTTGGCCGCGGCCCCGGCGGCGGGGGATACCCTGGTGCTGCATGGGCGGCACATCCGCGGCGCGGCCCTGATCCACTGCGTGGGCAGCCGCCAGATTCCGGGTATTCATGAGGAGAACCCAGGCGGCTATTTGAACGAATATTGTTCCCGCACCTGCTGTGCGGCGATCCTGCATGCCGCCAACCTGATCAAAGAGCGCCATCCGCAGACAAAATTCTTTGATTTTTACCGGGACATCCGCACTTACGGCCGGGGTCAGGAGGAACTCTACACCCGCGCGGCCGCCAACCAGGTTTTATTTTTCCGCTTCGAAGCCGGGGAAGAGCCGCAGATTCTCCAGAATCCCGATGCCAAAGGTTCGCCCTTGCTGGTCCGGGTGAAAGACGTCCTGACCTTCGGAGAGGAACTGGAGGTGCCGGTGGACCTAGTGGTGCTGGCGGTGGGCCAGGAGCCCAATAACATCTCCGATCTGGTGGAGAAGATGAAGATCCCCGTGGGCGCGGACCGCTTTCTCCAGGAGGTGCATCCCAAGCTGCGGCCCGTGGAGCTATCCGTGGCTGGCATCCTGCTGGCCGGCACCTGCCAGGCCCCCTTTGGCGTGGGGGAGGCCTGTGCGGCCGCGGGCGCGGCCGCGGTCAAGGCCGCGGCCATCCTCTCCCGGGGTTACGTGGAATTGGACCCCTTCGTGGCCGAGGTGGACCTGAGCAAGTGCACCGGCACGGGGGCCTGTGTAGAGGCTTGCTTGGCAGACGGAGCCTTGGCTATGGTGGAAATGGAGGTCGGGGGCCAAAAGGTCCAGCGGGCCCGGGTCAACCCGGTGATGTGCCTGGGGTGCGGCGCCTGCGTGGCGGTTTGCCCGGAAAACGCCATCAACATCCAGGGCTGGACCTTGAAGCAGTTCGAATCCATGGTGGATATGATCGTCTCCGATGAGTACTTGGAACAGGCGTGAGGTTGCCAGCAAGGTCAAAGAGGCTCAAGTGTTTATCCCCCCTTTTCTAAAGGGGGGTAGGGGGGATTAGGGACGCCTCCAAATCCCCCTAAATCCCCCTTTTACAAAGGGGGACTTTAAAAGAGGTTTGCTGATGCCGGAAACAACGGTGGCACAAGATAACGGCAAAGAGGCCCTGAAAAAATTGAAGGCGGCCCGGATGGAGCAGATTACCGCGGCCACCAGCCGCATAAAGGCGCAGCGGCAGGCGGTGAAAGCCATCAAGGAGAGCCTCGCGGATACGGAACTGACCGTGCCGGAGCTGGCCGCGGCCACGGGGCTGCCGGAGGACCAGGTCCTCTGGTATGTGGCTACTATGAAGAAATACGGCGAAATTTTGGAAGGCCCTAAGGCGGGGAGTTATTTCCGTTACCGCCTGGGACAGGCCGAAGCCCCGGAGGCAGAGCAGGAATCTGTCGACTAACAGGTTGTCGAAGGATTAATTCCCTTATGGAAATTCTGAGCTTCATAGAAATAAGGTATTTAAAGTCCCCCTTTGCAAAAGGGGGATTGAGGGGGATTTCGGGCGCTTACCAAATCCCCCCTCCCCCCTTTTTCAAAGGGGGGAATAAATTCATCTAATCAGGCTCAAATGCTATGGCCCTGGTAAATCCTGATTTTGCTGCAGAACTCCAAGCCTATGGCGTGGATACAGCCCTGGAGTGCTTCAACTGCGGCACCTGCGCGGCCATCTGCCCTCTGAACTATGAGCATTTTCCCCGGAAAATGATCCGTTACATCCAGGTGGGGGCCAAACAACAGATCTTGCAGCAGGCCCAGGACCTCTGGCGCTGCCTCCACTGCGGGCTCTGCACCCGGACCTGTCCCCGCCAGGCCAATCCCGGGGAACTCATCCTGGGATTGCGCCGTTACGTGGTGGCCCAATCCCGGAGGGGCGAACATGTTTAAGCCCACGGACATCATCGACCTCCTCGCCGCCAATGTCCGGCAGACCCGGAACCCCTTCGGAGTGCCCGCCTCCCGGTTCAACACCTGGTGGCGTGATGCGGGCGGTTCCACCCGGCGGCCGGGGGACGCTCTCCTGTTCACCGGCCTGATGTACCAGGCCATTCCCTTTATTGAAGCCACCACCCGCTACCTGGAGCGTCTGGAGGACAGCCCGTGGGCCGAGCACCTGCGTTGGGGCCGCTTGGTCCCCGCTTCCCTGCGGGGCCTGGGGCTGGATTACCTGACCGCCGCCGCGGAAAAGAAGAAGTTTAACGGCATCCTCCAGACCATCTGCCGGGTCCTGAAGAAATCCCAGGTGGGCTTTTTCTATCACCCGGAAATGGATTTCTACAGCGGCATCCTGCTCTACGACCTGGGAGATCAGGAAGGGTTCCTGCGCCACGCCCGCTTCGTAGCCCGGACCTTAAAGCTCCACGGCGTCCAAAAAATAATCACCGTGGACCCCCATACTACTTATGCCTTAAAAGAGCTCTACCCCAAATACACGGGGGAAAGCTTCGAAGTGACCCCATATTTCACTTTACTCCACCTCGCCAAAGAAGGCGGCGGCAACGGCCAGCCGCCGGTGGTCCTCCACGATCCCTGCTTTTACGGGAGATACCTCAAGCTGGCGGAGGGGCCGCGCCAGGTGCTGCGCAGCCTGGGGCTGGAGTACGTGGAAGTGCGGAACTGTGGCGAGTTTACCTCCTGCTGCGGCGGCCCCGCGGAGTCGGTTTCCCCGGCCCTGAGCCGGGAGATCCTGGAACGGAGAGCCGCGGAACTGCAGGCCGCGGCCGCGCCGGTGGTCACTTTTTGCCCCATCTGTCTGGCCAACCTGCTCAAGGCGGGCCTGCCGGTGGAAGACCTGGCCAGCCTGGTGGGGCGCACGGTCAACAACGGAGGATAAAAATAATCTCACGCCAAGACGCAGAGGCGCAAAGGCGCAATAAATCATTATTCGGCTGGGGCGATGGGCAACTTTGATCTCACCAAAATTAATTATATTATCGCAAGGCCGCAGTCTTAACCTTGAACTTTGAACTTTGAACATGGAACTGGTATTACGGCAAGGGGTGAGGCGCTGACCCCCGGCCTCAGCAGTAATAACCTTGAGGAAAAAAGGAGGGCTAACATGGCGGAAGAAAAAGAGAAAATTGTATTGATCGCCACCCATGCGGGAGAGGACCCGGAACGGGCCATCTTTCCCCTGCTACTGGCCAACGCGGCCCAGTCCATGGACGTGGAAGCGGTGGTGGTGCTGCAGGCGAACGGAGTACTTCTGGCCAAAAAGGGATACGCCGACAACATCACTTTCCCCGGCCTCACCCCTCTCAAGACGCTGGTGGACAGCTACGTGGCCAACGGCGGCAAGTTTTTGTGCTGAATTCCCTGCCTCGAGGAGCGCAAGATCAGTCAGGCTGACTTGATCCAGGGAACAGAATTGGTTAAGGCCGGTAGGTTAGTAATCGAAATGACCAGCGCCAAATCCACTGCAGTTTATTGAAAATACGGCCGGACGCAGCCAGGCGGAAGAAAAACCTGGACGCCGGCCCCAGCCATGCCAGGGTTGAGGGGGGAGAAGCCAGGCGCCATCCTCCCTTGACCCACCCTCACCAACTTCAGCAAAATTGGTGCCCCCGCCGAGACTCGAACTCGGGACACAAGGATTAGGAATCCTTTGCTCTATCCATTACTGAGCTACGGGGGCTGGAGGATATCAAGGAGCCGTCCAGGTTCCGGC
Organism: Deltaproteobacteria bacterium; assembly: GCA_021813445.1. Lineage (GTDB taxonomy): Bacteria > Desulfobacterota > Desulfobaccia > Desulfobaccales > 0-14-0-80-60-11 > SURF-52. Next base: position 31,394 of record JAKAKP010000100.1, on the reverse strand, counting down.
CTGGCGTGAGCCTGGCGGCCAGTTAGTTAAGGCCTGGACATGGACGATATTATAAGCCAGCCAGGCATCGTCTGCAACTATCAGCCGCCCAATGCACCTCCGAGCCTGCCGGCTTTTGGGGACCCCTGATACCGGGTGACATTCTGATACTAATTTGAAACCTATGCGAAAGTCTGCCAACTTGTCATCCTGAGAGAGCAGCGCGACCGAAAATCTAAGGTTTCTAACTAAATACCAGATTCTTCACTTCGCTGCGCTTCGTTCAGAATGACAAAAAAGGGGGTTTCCCTGAGACCTGGACTTGTTATCACAAACTTCTATAAATTAATGGTCCCCTGCCGCCAGGGGCTTTTCCGCGGTCCCAGTGCCGACTGATTATTGGGGGGAGGAAATTTTCTCTTGGCCTCCGGCTCCCGGTTTGACCGGATTACCGGGGAGATAATTTTTTGCTAATAAATTTATTATATTAATAACAACAAGTTACTTAAGGCAAAAGGGGCCCTTTGACAGACGCGACTTTCTTGATCGACAGGGGCCCCTATGGTATTATCTCGCGACTCTGGAGCCTAGGCTCCGAGGGGGAGAGGTCAATGCGGCGATACCGGGTCTGGGCCTGGGTAATCATACTCTTTTTTCTTGGCGCCGGGGTGGCGGGGTCCGCAGAAATGGAGCTTTTCAAGCCTGAAAGGATCCAGGGCGGGCCCTGGCGGATCCGCGCCGAGAAAATTACCTATGATGCCCCCACTCATACCTATACGGCCCAGGGCCGGGTGGACATCCGCCAGGGTGACCGCCGCCTCAGCGCGGATTGGGTGCAGGTCAACGATGTTACGAAGATCGCCAGGATGCGGGGCAACGTCGTCCTGGTCATGGGGGAGGACATCTTCTCCGGCCAGGAAGGCGAATTCAACCTGGTGACCCGTACCGGCGAGATGAAAGGGGCCAGGCTCTTTCTCCAAAGAAACCACTTCCAGGTGAAAAGCTCCCTGATTCGCAAAACCGGCGACAATACCTATTATGCGGAAAATTCCACGATAACCACTTGCGATGCGGATGTGCCGGTTTGGAGTTTCTCCGCGCGGCAACTGCAGGTGACCCTGGGCGGTTATGCCACCAGCCAGCATACCCTGCTGAAGCTGGCCGGCCTGCCCGTTTTTTACTTCCCCTTCTCGATCTTGCCGGTTCAGACCGAACGGCAAAGCGGGTTCCTCCTGCCCCAATACGGGCAGCACCGGGCCGGCGGGACGGTGGTGGAATTGCCCTTTTACTGGGCTATCAGCAACAATGCGGACGCCACCTTATATCAAACCATCCTGACCAATCGCGGTTACATGCAGGGCGGCGAGCTGCGGCACCGGGGCCATGAAGAGGCCGCGGCCACTATTAGGGGCTTCACTCTGAGTGACGGCTCCGGCGAGGCGCCGGTCAACCACCGCTATTGGGTGGCCGGCATGGTGAACCAGCCGCTGGGGAACGGCTGGCAAATCCGGGGCACGCTGGATAAGGTGAGCGATCAAAATTATCTGAAGGATTTTAATTTCGGCTACATGGGTCTCACCCGCTTTTCCCGGGAACTCCTGGGGGATTTCGGCCGCAATCTGGAACAGGAGGAAGTGAGTCAGCGGGTCTCCACCGGCCTCTTGGCCAAGAATTATTCCTGGGCCAACATTACCGGCTTCAGCCGTTATTATCAGCGGCTGCGGTCGGATGAACCCTTCGCGGTCAACCGGTTGCCCGGCCTGTCCCTGAGCACCGTCAATCTGCCCCTGGGGAACCTGCCCCTGCGTGTGGGCGTGGATTCCTCCTATACCCATTTCTATCAGGAACGCGGCCTGGATGGACACCGCCTGGACTTGCACCCCCAGGCCTCTTTAGAGGTCCTGCCCATACAGAGCGTTTCTCTCAACAGCCGGGTGGGGTTCCGGGAGACGTTGTTCGTGACAGACCAAACCACCCCCAGCAGCCCCCAGAATACCACGCAATCACGGCAACTGTTTGACTCCAAGGTTTCCCTGACCAGCTCCTGGGCCAAAGATTATGGCCGGGATTCCGGAGCTAGCAGTTTTTTCCGGCACATTGTGCGTCCGGAAGTCACCTATTGGAACATCCCCCACTTTGATCCCGTCCGCTTTCCGGCCTTCGATCCCTTCGATATCGGCTGGGTGGTGCGGGCCAACCGCAACTTACCGATCAGGAGTGGGGATGACCCCGTCGGCGGAGTCAACGCCCTGACTTATGGTTTCAGCAATCATCTTCTGATGCGCGATCAAAATGCCCAGGGCCAGGCCCAGGTGGCAGAAAAACTGTGGGTGCGCTTCAGTCAAAGCGCATTTTTCAATACCACCAGTATGGGGCTGGATGGCACTCCCCAATATCACCACCGTTTCTCGGATATTTTGGGGGAAGCCGAGTATTATCCCTTTAAACGGGTAGTGGCGGGCCTGGATCTGGGGACCTCCACCTATAAGGAGGGCTTCAACCGGGCCAATGTCAGGTTATCATTTCTGGATCAGCAGCATCAGCATTTGTTCAATGTGGGCTATCTCTACATCAAGGATTTCGCCAAACAGATCAACGTCTCCACCTATCTCAATCTCTTCCGTTCGGTGAAAACCTGGGTTACCTACAGTAATACCTTCCAGACCAACAACAAATTGGAAAGGACCTACGGGATAGTGTTCCAGCGTCAATGTTGGGGCATAGTCCTTTCTTATACCGACCGGCCCGATGATCAACGCATCGGTGTCAGTTTGTTCCTCCCCGGCATCGGCGAAAGGTTTAGAAAAGGACCGGGACATTTCTCGGAGGAGAAAGCGAAACAGGAATAACCCCGGGATTGGTCAGCCGGCGCAATAATAATCTCGATCAGGACCAGATTTTAGGAAATAAGTCTCCCCTCCCCAAGCATAGGACGCAAAACCAGCATGGATCAAAAAAGCCTACAGGACCCGGATAATACTCAGGTTTCCTGGGAGCGCCTCCGGGACCTGCCCCTGGACCATTTTTCCGACCTCCGGGTCTTGGTCTTGGGGGATTTCATGCTGGACGAATACATCTGGGGCCGGGTGGAGCGCATTTCCCCGGAAGCGCCGGTGGCGGTGGTGGATGTGGAGCGGGAGACCCGCACCTTGGGCGGGGCCGGCAATGTGGCCAACAACCTGGTGGCCCTGGGAGCCCAGGTGGAGGTCCTGGCCCTGGTGGGCGAGGACACCCCCGCGGCCCTGCTGCGGGAGGAATTACGCCGCCTGGGGATCGCGTCTGCGGGGCTCTTTGCCGACCCCCAGCGCCGCACCACCCGCAAAACCAGGGTCTTCGCCAATCAGCAGCAGGTGGTGCGCATCGACCGGGAAACCCGCATTCCCGGGACTGCCGCCTTTGTAGACTGGGCCTTGGACCGCCTGGAGACCCTGCTGCCTGCCCAACACGCCCTGGTCCTCTCCGATTACGGCAAAGGCGTGCTCACCCCGGCTTTGCTGCCGGAGGCCATCCGCCGGGCCCGAGCCCGGAACCTCCCGGTGGTGGTGGACCCCAAAGGCACGGACTATTCCCCTTATACCGGGGCCACGGTCATTACCCCCAACCTGAAGGAAATGGAGCTGGTGTGCGGCCGGCCCTTAACCTCCCAGGCGGAATTGGTGCGGCAAGGAAGGGAACTGCGGCAACACCTGGATCTTCAGGCCCTCTTGGTTACCCAGGGCGCGGCCGGCATGACCCTGATTCTGGAAGACGGGGATTTGCGCATCCCGGCCCGCACCCCCCGGGAAGTCTTTGATGTCTCCGGCGCCGGGGATACGGTAGTGGCGGTCCTGGCCCTGGGCCTGGCCCAGTGGGGCAATGTGGCCGTGGCTGCGGCCCTGGCGAACCTGGCCGCAGGGGTGGTAGTCACCAAAAAGGGCACCGCGCCTATTCTCCGCTCGGAGATGGAGCGGGAACTGCGGGGCCACGTCCACCTGGAGGAAAAGATCGTCACCCTCAAGGAACTGGGCTTTTTGATTCCCCATCTCAAGACCCAGGGCAAAAAGGTGGTCTTCACCAACGGCTGTTTTGACCTGCTCCATGCCGGGCACATCAAGTTCCTGGAAGACTCCCGCCGCCAGGGGGACGTCCTGGTGGTGGCCCTGGACGCAGATGCCTCCGTGGCCCGGGTGAAAGGGGAGGGCCGCCCGGTCATCGGCGAGGAGCAGCGCCTGCGCATCCTCGCGGCCCTGGAAGTGGTGGATTACGTCGCCCTCTTCGACAGTGCCCAGCTCCCGGAAATCCTCCGGAACCTGCAACCGGACATCCTCACCAAGGGCAGCAATTACCCGGAGGCCGCAGTGGCGGGCCGGGAGATCGTCCAGGCCTACGGCGGCCAGGTGAGACTGTTGCCGGTCACGGAGCCGGTGTCCGTGTCGGGGCTGATTAACAGGATTAGGGGGGAGGAGTAGGTAAGGAGGGAATGGGCCAAAAGTTGGTGGCATAGGCGTCTCGCCTGTGCGCCCTATCCTGATTCGCCATTGAAGGAATATTTTTCTCGTAGCGAACCTTGTGTTCGCCCTTGACGCGCTCCTCGTCACATGCCTTATACTCGTCTAGACCTCTATAACCCGGTCCACCTTCTGCTTCAAATCTTATCCTGCTTGGAACTTATTCCCGTCCCCTGCCTTCCACCAGGTGGATGAGGAAGTCCTGCCATTGCTGCCACTGGGCGTTGGGGGCCAAGTCGTTGATCAAGGACAGGGGCACCTCGGCCCGGGCGCTGGACGCGTGGCCGCCCGCGGAACCCAGCTTGCCGAAGGCCTTGCTCGCTAGGCTGCCGGCATTTTTCCTGAGCCCGTCGTTGCGGAAGATGACCACCAGCTTGTCCTCGTAAATGCCGCCGACGATGCTCCAGGAGATCTCATGGACCCGGAGGAAAAAATCGGCCAGAATCACCAGGATGTCGGGGGTGGACACCGGGCCCAGGAAGGCGTACAGCCGCTGGTGCCGGAGGCGGTAGCGGCTGAAGGCCAGCTGGAAGTATTTCAGTAAGAAGATGTTGAATTCCGCAAATTCTAGGCGCCGCACCAGGGGGCGGCGGGTAAATTTGAAGAGATAGTGAAAGGCCCGGACATCGGCCTCGATGGCCGGCCGCTCAAAATTGGAGGTGTCGGTCTTGATGCCGTAATAGAGAGAAGTGGCCAGTTTCAAGGAGGGCTTGATATGCGCGGCCCGGAGGTACTCGGTGAGGATGCTGGAGTTGGCCCCGTATTCCGGCCGGATATCCACCAAGCCGGCCGTGGTGTCGGGCAGCCGGGGATGGTGATCGATGATCACCTCATAGTGATGGGCCGCAAAAGTCTGATGGTGCCCCGGCTGGTTGTCCACCAGGGCCTTGCGGTTGAACTCGGCGGGGTTGAGCCTCGAGTAGGGGGTGAGGCTGATTCCCAAAAGCTCCAGCATCCGCTCGTTTTGGGCCCGGGTGATGGGGCGGATGTTAGAGATCACGCAGGCGGAGAGGCGATGCCACAAGAGGCGTTTTAAAGCCAGGGCGCTGGCAATGGCATCCGGATCGGCGTCAATGAGGATCAGGAGGCGATCCTCGTGGGAAAAAAGCTGGTACAACCGGGATAATAGTGTGCTCATGGTCCTCCCCGTAAATTGCGCCCCCATTCTATCTTAAAAGGCTTCCTTTTTAAAAGGCATATTCAGGGGAAGGGAGGCTGGCGGTGGGGCGAGGCCCTGGGCCTGTCTCAAAAGCTGCGTTCAGTTTGCATTAAAATGAAATAGGTTATAAGTAAGCTGAATTTAACTATAAGAAATTTAAACTAAGTTATAATTATTTCGTAATTTAATTATAATAAAGTTAAATATATTTTATAAGTTCCTTATCCTGAAAAATAACTTGGTAATACTTCCATTTAACTTTAGCTTTTTTCCAGTGGTATTAATATATGGTCGGGATGGGGAGACAAAAATATAATTATTATCAATATTTTTAAGATTGGATTGGGTAATCATGAGGTTGCAAACATGCGACTGAAAGTAGGAATTCTAAAAAACTCAGAATAAAGTTTTCACGTAACCAAAAAGTTATTTGATGGAACTTAAAGTTTCAGAGCCAAGTGCCGATAAAGTAATCGAAACCGAACAAGGCCTAAGAAAAAAGCGGGGGAAGGGGGTGGGTAAATGCCCGCCGGAGGCCTGCCCGGTAACCGCACGGATGCGGTTTGATTCAATTCAAGGAGGATACGCATATGAGTCTAGTTATCAACCACAATTTGATGGCGATGGGCGCAGCCAGGTCCCTCAACATCTCCTATGGCCGCTTAGCCACTTCCGTACAACGCCTCTCTTCAGGACTCCGGATCAACAGCGCCCAAGACGATGCCGCCGGTTTGGCGGTCCGGGAAATGATGCGCACTGATATCAGCGTCTTGAATCAGGGTGCACGGAACGCCAACGACGCCATTTCCATGATCCAGACTGCGGACGGCGCTCTCTCGGTCATCGACGAGAAGCTGACCCGGATGAAAGAGCTGGCGGAACAGGCGGCAACGGGCACTTACACCACGGCCCAACGCTTGATCATGGACAGTGAATACCAGGCCATGGCCTCGGAAATCACTCGAATCGCCAGTGCCACGGACTTCAACGGCGTGAAACTGCTGGATGGCAGCCTCTCCGGCACCGGTCTGGACGGCACCGCCGGCAACCAGATGAAGATCCACTTCGGCACCGGCAACAGCTCGGCGGAAGACTATTACTATGTCAAGATCGGCACTGCCACCGCCTCCGCTCTGGGGGTAGGGAACGCTGCGGCTGTGGGTGCGGGCTATACCATCAGCACTCAATCTGCGGCCCAGAATTCCTTGGATGCCCTCAACAGCGCCATCGCCACCAAGGACAATATGCGGGCGAACCTGGGCGCCTTGGCGAACCGGCTGGCCAACACCGTCTCCGTCTTGGGAATCCAGGCGCAGAACCTGCAAGCGGCTGAGTCCCAAATCTCCGACGTGGATGTGGCCACGGAGATGACGGAATTTACCCGCAACCAGGTCCTGGTGCAGGCCGGCGTGGCCATGCTGGCCCAGGCCAACAGCCTGCCGCAATTGGCCCTGAAGCTCATCGGCTAAATTAACCTCTTGCCGGGGCAGGGAGGAAAATTCTTCCCCGCCCCACCACCAGCCCTACTTTCCTCTCACGCCCGTAAATACTGAGCCAGCGGCTCCTCACCATTTGGTATAGCCTTTGCATTCCCAAGGGTCGACCACGGCAAGGAAAAAAATTAGGAGCCGCTCATGGCCACCAGTACGACGGGTATATCCGGCATCGATACTTCTTTTACCACCCCCATTACTTTTTCCGGTTTGGGTTCTTCCGTCGATTTCTCCAGCATCGTCGATAAACTGGTGTCGGTGGAAGGCGCGAGGATCACTCAATACGACACCTGGAAACAGGAATGGAGTGATAAAATTACCGCGCTGCAGACTTTGAATTCGAAACTCACGGATTTTAATACCGCAGTGTCGGCGATGAAAACCCCGTCCCAGTTTCAAGCCAAGACCGCCAGTAGCAGCAACACCTCGGTGCTGACGGCTACGGCCTCCACCACCGCTACTGCCGGCACGCACCAGGTCCTGGTCAACCAAATGGCCCAAAACAACATCAGGGTCGAGACCACCGGCGTGGCCTCCGCCACCACCGTGATTAACAACAGCGGCAGCGCCAAGACCTTTGCCTTTACTTACGCCGGCGGCTCCGTGATCTCGGTTTCTGTGGCTAATGGCGCCACCCTTACCGACCTGGCGAATGCCATCAATGCCAGCGGCGCCAATCAGGGGGTCACGGCCTCGGTTCTTAACATAGGCACTGGCGCCAACCCTTATTGCCTGATGCTGCAGGGGAAGGACACCGGCGCCGGCAACACCATTGTGATTGACGCCAGCACCACCTTGGACGGCACCGGGGGGACTACGGATTTTAGAGATACCGCCTTTACCACCAGCCAGGCGGCCCAAAACGCCCAAATCCGGGTGGACGGCTATCCTGCCGGCTCCTGGATCGAGCGCTCCAGCAACACCGTCACCGACGTGATTCCCGGGGTATCCCTCAGTCTGTTGAATACCTCTCCCACCACCCCGGTGCAGGTGACCATCAGTCAAGATACCTCCGCCATGCAGAAAAATATCCAGAGCATGGTGGACAAATACAACGACGTGATTTCCTACATCAAGGACGTAACCAAATACGACACCACTTCCGGCCAGGCCGGCATCCTGCTGGGCAACTACGCGGTGGAGATCGTCAAAACCGAGCTGAACGCCATCGGCACCGGCAATGCCGCGGGTTTTCAAGACCCTAACGACCCCTATATCAACCTGAGCCAGATCGGCATTACCACTGACAGCGATGAAACTTCCACGACCTTTGGGCAACTGCTCGTCGACAGCAGCGCCCTGAGCGCGGCCATCACCAGTAACCCCCAAGGGGTGGCCAACCTGATGTCCAATTATTTCAAGGGAATCAGTGACGACGCCACCGGGACCATTACTTATTACAGTTCTCTGCCGGGGATCACCCAGGCGGGGGTTTACAATTTATCGGCCACGGTGGCCGGCGGGGTCTTGACGTCAGGGACCATCAACGGCAATCCAGCCACGGTCTCGGGCAGCACCCTCAATGGCGCCAGCGGTTTTCCGGAATACGGCCTGGCGGTAAACGTCAATACGACGGTGAACGGCACTTATACCGGCACGGTGCGTCTGCAAATGGGCATCAATGGCGCATTTAATTCAAAGTTGACTGATCTTTTGAATACGACGTCCGGCCCCATTAATATTCTGATCAACAACTACAATGACATTATCAGCAGCATCGACTCCAAAATCCAGGCGGAACAGACCCGGATCAGTAATCTCCGGACCAGCCTCACCCAACGATTTGCCAAGGTGGACACCATCTTATCGACGCTTAATCAACAATCCACATATTTAACCCAACAATTGTCGAAGTTAAGCGGCAGCGGTTAATTAACGCACGCCATAAGCGCGGAGAAAAGATAACTTAGGAACCAAGAAATCAGGAGGTTAGTGGCTCATGCAAACCCAAATCGTCCACAAGCAGTACATCTCGACCCAGGTGAGCACCGCCGACCGGCTGCAACTGGTGGTTATGCTCTACGATGGGGCCATCACTTTTCTAAAGCAGGCGAAAGAGAAGATGGCTGCCCAGGACGCCGCCGGCAAAGGGCTGTTTATAGGCAAGGCCCTGGATATCATCGGCGAACTGAACGCCTCCCTCAACTTCCAGGACGGCAAGGAGGTGGCTGCTAATCTTTTCCATCTTTACAATTTCATGACCGCCCATCTGACCCGGGCCAATCTCAACTGGGATACCGTGGCCCTGGATGACGTGGTCACGATGCTCTCCCGGCTGCGGGACGCCTGGGAGGAAGTCTGCCAGAAGTCGAAAAAGGGAGAGCTGAAAGAGGCGCTGGAGGACCAGACCCTGGTGCCCCGAAAGAGTCTGGGCTCCCTGGTGGTATAAGCCCGGAATGATTTGCCGGTTCAGGTTTATAGCCAATTATCTTGATTAGGGGCGTCCGCACCGCGGTCGCCCCGGCAGGAATTACTGGGATAGGATTACCCGGAGGCGGGTTTTCCGCTCCTGCCGCGCTTTGCCATCCTTCTGCAAACCGCACTTAGCTGGAACGGGTGTCTCCTTTTTCTTTGCCATTCCCCCCTCCCTCCCTTATAAATAAAGGAACTGGGAAAGCGGCTCTGGGCTGCCTTCCCCGTTTGGTGCGGAGGAATTATGGACCGGGTCTCCACGATAGTTGAGCAGATTTTGCAGGGAGAGGTGCGGGCTGCGGCCCGCCTGATGCGGGACTTGGATGACGGTATCCCTGAAGCCCGGGAAGTCTTGAAACAACTCTATCGCCACAGCGGCCGGGCCCACATCATCGGCATTACCGGCTCTCCCGGCGTGGGCAAAAGCACCTTGACCGACCGCCTGATCCAATACTTGCGGCAGGAAGGACGAACCGTGGGGGTAGTGGCGGTAGACCCCACCAGCCCCTTTTCCGGGGGCGCCATCCTGGGAGACCGCATCCGCATGCAGCGCCACGCCCTGGATGAAGGGGTCTTTATCCGTTCCCTGGCCACCCGGGGCCACTTCGGGGGGCTCACTGCGTCTGCCCGGGCGGTGATCACCGTCCTGGATGCCATGGGCAAGGACTATATTCTGGTGGAGACCGTGGGGGTTGGCCAGGACGAAGTGGAGATTGCGGCCACCGCGTACACTACCATGGTGGTCACCGTCCCGGGGCTGGGGGATGACATCCAGGCCATTAAGGCAGGCATCCTGGAGGTGGCCGACCTCCTGGTGGTCAATAAGGCCGACCGGGAGGGGGCGTCCCGCACCTACCAGGATCTGTTGCAAATGTTGGATTTGCAGAGTATCCGCAAGAATAATGCCTGGAGGCCCAAGGTCTTTATGACCCAGGCCAAAGAAGACCAGGGTATCCAGGAATTACTGGCCGGGGTGCGGGAACATCGGGACTATCTGATGAAAAATCAGGGAGAGGCCCTGCTTGCCGCCCGTTACCAGCGAGTGCGCCAGGAATTTCTGGAATTGCTGAAGGAGGGAGTCTTCCGGGAACTCGTGGCACGAATCACCGACAGCGGCCTTCTGGAGGAAATTCTGCAGGAGATCGTGGCCAAGCGCACCGACCCCTATTCCGCCAGCGAATACCTGGTAAAGAAAGTTTTAAGTTTTTAGTACAAGCCATTACTTCCTAACAAAAGAGGACCCGGAAATAATCTCCGGGTCCTCTTTGTTTTTAAGGATTTTTCTGAAAACTGAAAACTAGGAATAAAAACTGTCTCTTACATGGCCTTAGGGGTCCCAGGTTTTCCCTGAGGCGCAGGCCCTTTCTCCTTGGCAGGGGCCCGCTTTTTGTGGACGCCCCGGGGATAACTCACCGGGAAGGCTTCCAGATAGCGGGACGCCACCCAGCCCATGATATTGGTGCGCAGGTCGCGAACCTGGGACCAGCCCGCAGAGTTGGCCGGTCGCCGCTGTAGACCTGGGCCACGATATAACAATCATCGGCATAGCTGGCGCAGGAGCGCAGATAAGAGGTGGTAGGCACCACATAATAGTAGGAGGGAGGCACCGAATAGGTGACGGGCGGCGGCTCACAAGCGCCCACCAGGGTGAGGATCAATCCCAGAAGCAGAAAGCCGCGCAGGAGATGACGCTGTCCCATTAATTCCCCTTATTCGATTTCTTCCAGGGAGCGGATGCGCCACTGCCCCAGCTCCTTGGCAAACCGTACCTGGAAGGTTTGAGTAGAGCTGATTAATTCTCCGGTGCGCCGGTTTCTCAGGTCCACATACCAGGTAACCTTGGCGTTGGCATTATCCTGGTCCAACGGCTGCACCTCGTCAACCGTGAACACCATGTTGGTATAATCATAATTCTCCCAGGATTTCAGGGTTTCCCGCCGCTTCTCTTCCAGGTCCGGGAAAGTCACAGAATAACAATTCATTAATTGAATGATATTTTTATTCATCCTGGCCTCCCGCATCTTAGCGAGCACGGCCTGCAACTGCTCTTTCAGGCTTGGGGCCTGGGCTTCAGCCGCAGGCGCGGGAGCAGCGGGAGCAGGGGCCGGAGCCGCCGCTGGCGGGGCCGGAGCTTCGGCTTTCGGCGGTGCCGGAGGCGCGGCGGGAGGCGCCGGGGCTTCCGCTTTCGGCGGTGCCGGGGGTGGAGTGGGCGCCTCTTTGCGGGTGAAAACTATGACCAGGAGGATAATGATGATGACGCCGGCGGCGATCAGCAAGCCGATCAGCAGCGACTGCATCCCTTTGGCCGGGGCCAGGGCCGCAGTCGGGGCTGGTTCCGGGGCCGGAGTTGGGGTTGGGGCCGGGGCCTCGGGAGCGGAGGGCGCGGCGGCCGCAGGGGCCGCAGCCGGAGAGGGCTCCTCTGCCGGGGCTGGTTTCGGAGCTGCTGCTGCCTCGCCTTTCAGGGGGGCGTCACATTCATGGCAGAATTCCTGGCGCTGAGAAACCCGGATGCCGCATTGGGGGCAGAAAGTATCCCCGGTTTCCGGGTGCAGCAGATAGCTCCCGCAAATCTTGCAATACCGTTGGCCTTGCTCGTATTCGGCCTGACAATGGGGACATTCTGGCATATGGACCTCCAGACTGCAGCATTAAGAACCTGCCTGAGGCAAGCCCATAAAACCGCAAAACCCTTACAATGTCAACAAATTTTTGTCTTTTGGCCATAGGCCAGGTCAGTTTGCCGTCGAAACGCTGGGGCCGGCTGGCAGCGGCAAGAAGCCGGTCGGGGCGATTCTTTTTCCTCTCTGGCAAAATGCTTTGGGTGAGATCGCAATTCGGCTTGTGGTAGCAGACGATTATAGTTTATTTTATAATTATACTCATCTCTCTTGGAGAAATATCTGGTGGTTAAGGCCCTGGGGAAGTTAAAAAATTGGCTCACCGGCAAACGCCCGCGGCCGCGCAAGCCCGTGTCCCTGGCCCCGGTACCCGCGCTCCTGGAACGCTACCGCCAGTACAAGCGCTTGCTGGCTGCCAACAGCGCCATTCTCACCATGATCACCGATCTCCAGGTGAAGATGAATGAAGGTTTTTTGTTTGATATGCACTATGTTCGCAACGCCTGCCAGCGTTTGGGCCAGGAGGTGGAGGCCATGGTCGCGGCCTTGACCGCCATGTCCGGGGGGCGTTATCAGGGACTGGAGGAAGCCCGGCGCCGGGTGGAGGCAAAAATCGTCCAGGAATTATCGGGCGCCCCCCTGCAGCCGGGGCCCCTGGTTTTGCCCCTGGCCGAAGTCAAGGAAGGGCAGTTTTTCGGAGCCAAGGCCGAAAAATTGGGGGACCTGGTGCGTCTGGGGCTGCCCGTGCCCCGGGGCTTTGCCATCAGCGCCTATGCGCAGAAACTCTTCTTCGAACAGTCAGGCCTGGAAGAGTATATCCGGGAACAGATCCGGCGATCCCATATCCGGGACCTGGAGAGCTTGAAAGAGGCGGGTAAGGATATCAGAGAGCGGGTCATGGCCCAGGAGCTGCCCGGAGAACTCTCTCAAGCCCTGGCCCTGCACCTGGCGTCTTTGGGCCCCCGGTTGGCGGTGCGCAGCTCCGCACTCCAGGAAGACAGCCTCTTCAGCTTTGCCGGCCAGTTTGAAACCTTTCTCAATGTGCCCCGGGAGAAAGTGGAGACATCGTACAAAGAGGTGCTGGCCAGCCAATTCACTCCCCGGGTTCTCTACTACTGCCATACCAGCGGCTTTGCCTATCAAGAGCTGGCCATGGGCGTGGCGGTCATGGAGATGGTGGCAGCCAGCAGCGCCGGAGTGCTCTACACCGCTGATCCCCGGCAGGGCGGCGAAGCCACCATCATCAACGCGGTCTGCGGTTTGGGGTCATTGGCCGTGGGCGGGGTGGTGGAGCCGGATATCTATCGGGTGGAAAACGAGCAAATCGTGGCCCAGGAGGTGGGAGAAAAGACCCACATGCATCTGGCGGCCCCGGAAGGAGGGCTCCTGGACCTGGAAACGCCCCCGGAGAGAAAAGGCGCCTGCCTGGAAGAGAGCCAGGTTCTGACCCTTCATAACCTGGGCTTGATCCTGGAAAGGCATTTTGGCATGCCCCAGGATATCGAATGGGCCCTCAGCGGGGAGGGAAAGATTTTCCTCCTCCAGGCCCGGCCTCTGCGGATCAGCCGGCAGCTAAAGGCCGAATACCTACCGCCCCGGCTCAAAGGCGCGGAGGTCCTGCTGGAGGCAGGCACCATTGCCTCCCGGGGCGCGGCCGCGGGGCCGGTGTTCCTGCTGGAGGACCAGCAGATCCAGGAAGTCCCCCAGGGAGCAGTGTTGGTGACCCGCCGGGCCTTGCCGGAATACGCCTTGGCCACCAGTCGGGTGGCGGCCATGGTCTGCGAGCGGGGCAGCCCCACCTCCCACCTGGCCACGGTGCTCAGGGAAGCGGGGGTGCCCGCGATTTTCGGGGCCAAAGGCGCCACCACCGGATTGCCGCCAGGGGCCATGGTGACCGTGGACGCCTACTACGGCAACATCTATGCCGGCAAACGCCCGGAGCTGCTGAAGCCGCCGCCGGGAGACTTGGTCCTGCGCCAAAGCCGGGCCTGGAAGGTGCTGGAGCGGGTCTTGCCACACATCACCCCCCTGCACCTGCTGGACCCCCGGAGCGAGAACTTCCGGGCCGAAAACTGCACCACCTATCACGACATGACCCGTTTTGCCCACGAAAAGGCCATGACGGAGCTTTTTCAAATTTTCCCCGGGGGTGCGGAAGAGGATGGCAGCCGGCGGCTGAAAAGCAATCTGCCCCTGGAGATCTTCGTCATCGACCTGGGCGGGGGGCTGACCCCCGAGGCCAAGAATCTGATGGTGGTCAAGCCCGAGCATCTGCGTTCCCGGCCTTTTAGGGCCTATTGGCGGGGGGTGGAGGCCGCAGGCTGGCGGGGCCCCAGGCCCGTGGACCTGGCCGGGTTCATGTCGGTGGTGATGAACGCGGCCACCGACACCAATATCCGGGAGCGCCTCCACGAAAAAAACTTTGCCATCATTGCCGCGGATTATCTCAACCTGTCCAACCGCCTGGGATTCCATTTTGCCACAATCGAATCCTTTTTGGGGTCTCCGGAAGAGAGCTACGCCAGCCTTACCTTTTATGGCGGGGGCGCGGAGCTGGAGCGGCGGCGCCGCCGGGTGCGCTTTCTCTCCAAGGTGCTGCAACGCCTGGATTTTCGGGTGGAGGTCAAGGAGGATTCACTGGCTGCCCGCATCGACGGCTATGATGCAGCCACCTTGGAGGAAAAGCTGGAATTCCTGGGGCGGCTGATGATGATCAGCAAACAACTGGATATGAGCATGCTGGCGGATGAAGCCGTGGACCATTATTATCTGGAGTTTTTTGCCGGGATTGGGGAAGTGAGCAGTAAGCAGTAAGCAGTGAGCAGTGAGCAGAAAGAACCCCCTGGAAAATTATGGGAAATCGGCGCGAAGCGCCCGGTTAACTTTGAACCTTGAACTTTGAACTTTGAACTTCCGCAAGCGGCCGGCGCGGCTGCAACCTAAGGAGGTCCGTAAAGAATGGGACGCATTCTGGCCGTGGATGACGAACTGGACATGTTGGCCCTGCTGAAAATGATTATCGAGGGATATTCCGACCATCAGGTCACCGCCACCAATAACCCCTTGGAAGCGGTGGAGTTTCTGGGAAAGGAGCCCTTCGACTTGGTCCTCACCGATCTAAAGATGCCGGGTATGGACGGCATGGAACTCCTGGCTGCGGCCCGGAAAATGGATGAAGACTCCCTGGTCATAGTCATCACCGCCTACGGCTCCCTGGAGTCCGCGGAAGAAGCCATGGCTCAAGGCGCGTTTGATTTCATCACCAAGCCCTTTCGCAAGGAGCAGATTCTCCTGGCCATTGACAAGGCCATGCGCTGGCGGGAGATGGTGCGGCAGAACAAAGAAATGAAAAAGCGCCTGGAAGGGGAAAAAAGCTGATATCGTGGGGGGAGCGCACTCAGGCGCACCCCTTAAAAAAGGCGGACGCCTGGTCCGCCCTCACTAAGGAGAAGCAAACCAGATGGAGTGGCTTATCGTTCTGGCCATCATATTTTTGGTGGTAGCAGCAAAATGGGGCGGCGGTTGCTGAGGAAGATGAAACCCAGGCTTGGTTCAAGCCTGATACGAATCTCATTCCAATAAACAATCTTCTTAAAGGGGCGGACCTGGGTGTCCGCCCTGGACTTAAAGCCGCAGGCGCCCACTTCCGCTGCGGCTAGGTTATCCCGCCCCGGCGTACTTTTCCCCTGGCAGTTCTAAGAGCAGGAAATACTCTCACACGCCGAATTCTGACCGCGCCTGGTGTTGGTTGGCAATTTATGCCGCCGACACCTGGATGATCGCCGTATAAGGCGATTCCGAAGCGGCCGGGAAATCAATCACCAGATCGCCGGGGAACCCCTGGGTGTCATCGCTCAGCAACGCGTAATCCCCTTTGGCCAGATGCGCATTTAATTGTTCCAGGCGGTCGTTGTCATATTCTTCCCCCATTTCCAGGAAATATTGGGGAGTATAACTCACGGCCCAGGCCCGTTTGGCTTGCATCGGCTGTGGCATGACTGGCCTCCTGCCTTGGCGGCTAATGGGTGCGCATTAGCCGGCACACCGGATCATCTTGGTCCAGACCTCAGGAAAGGTGATGTAACTTAAAAAATAAGAACTCCCCGGTGCAATGCAAGGGATTAGCCAGGAAATGCACCCTGGCCTGCCTCTGGGCCGGTAATGGCCGGGGGGTGATGGGCCCGCATCTTCCCGGTTTTCCCTGCCTCTTCGCTCAGCCTGGGAATCTGCCGGAGAGGTCAATATTGACTTTGGCAAAGCAGTTTTTATTTTAAGGATAACAGACTGGCCGCAAGGCCAGAGAAGGAGGAAAAGCAGATGAAGGCGGGCATTATTATCACGGGCTCTGGACCTATTCTGGTATTGACCTCCTACGATTCTTTCACCGAGCCCAAGTTGGTGGAGAAGCTGAAGGTCAAGGGGATCAAGAAAGTGATTGGCTACGAAGTACCCCTGGAGCTGTGTCAGAAGCGCTACGGCGAGCACTACCCGGTGGTGCTCAACGACCTGCGCCAGACCGACGATCTGCGGGTGCTGGACTACGACGGCCATCATATCTTGCTCACCTTTGCCTTCAAAGAGCTGGGGCCACAATTCATCGTCGAATAAGCGGCAGAGTCGGGACCAAGAGAGGGCCGCGAGAAAACTGACCAGAGTTGGGAAAAGGGGGCAGGGGCCGGTAGCCACAGGAGTCTTCCCTGTGGTTTCCCCGACCCTCTCCCCCCAAAAGCATTTCTCCAGGTTAAATGCGGCTGCGGCCCAGCATCAGGGCCGCGCCCGCGTGCAGTGCGGCCACCAGGTAGAGGGTTGGCCCTAAACCCCATACCGGCAGCGCCACCAGACTGATGCCCAGGGACCCCACCGTGGCTCCCAACAGGTCCGCGGCATAAAGGAATCCCCCCCTCATCCCGGCATCCGGCCGGGCCTGTCCCCAAAGAGCGGCGCTGCCGGCAAACACGGCTCCGCCCAAACCACCCACCAAGGCTAAGAGCAGGGCAAAGCCCGCCTGGAGCGCCAGTTCCCGGCCGGCCCAGGAGAAATGGGAGACGCCGGGCAGGGCCAGGGCCAAAACCAAGGCCAAGGCCGCCAGTCCCCCTTGCCAGAGGGCCAACAGGGACCACGCCTGGGGAGGCGCGCCCCCGGCAGCGGCAGCTTCCCTGAACTTCATGGCCCTGGTGCCCCAGGCCCCCCCTGCGGCCATCCCGGCCATGAACGCCGCGAGCAGCAGGCCCAGTTGCCGGTAGAGCGACCCCAGTTGGATCTGAAAAATAATGAGCATGACGATTTCCAGGGTCATGGTGCCCAGACCCATGATCACCACCTGATAAAGATAGAGGGGGCCGGACCGGCGGCGCCACAGCGCAGCCAGGAGGAGAGTCGCCAGGGCGATTAGCGCCCACAGGCCCAGGGGAGAGCGGTCCCTGAGGAACAGCAGAATTTCCGTCAAAGGCAGCCCTTCCTGCAGGCCGCTTAAGGCCAGATCATAGAAGTAACAGCGGGGATTGAGGTCGGTATTCACCTCCGGGGGCTGGCTCTCCAGGACCCGGCGCAGGTAGTCCTGGCGGGGCCGGGACAGGTCTTGGAGCAGGTAATAATCCCGGACGTAATCTAATTGTAAATGGCGCGCGGCAATCCGGGCGGCCAAGACCTCGGGGTCCGACACCAAAGTCCCGGGGGTGGGGCTGGCAAAAAAGCGGACCCGTTCTCCGGGAAAGACCAAAACCTCCGGAAAGACCAGGCGCAGGGTGTGGTAGGCCAGGGCCAGATAGGCGGCCCGCAGGGGCTGCAGGCTGGTTTCGGACCCGGCCAGGCAGAAACTGAAAACCCCATGGGGATAAAGGTGCCGGGCGACAATAGTAAAAAATTCCCGGGAGTAATAGCGGTTCAATTGGGCGTTCTGGGGCTCCGGCAGGGCCATGAGGATGACATCATAGCGGGCGTCAGTGGCGCTCAAGAAGCGGCGGGCATCTTGATAGATGATGCGCACTTTACGGGCATCCAGACGCGAGGCCAGGAACTCACGGCCCAGGGTCACCAGTTGCGGGTCCAACTCCACATAATCCAGATGAGAGACGGTGGAGGTCTTTAAGACCTCCGGCACCAAGCCCGGGGCTCCGCCCCCCAGGAGGAGGACCCGCCGGGGCCGGGGATGCTCCAGGAGGCCCAATTGCGTCTGGTGTTCGGCGGTTAAGGGATCGGGATAGGTGTAAAGCCACAGGCCATTGGCAAAGAAGCTGACCTGCTCTCCCTCCCGGGTGGCGGCGAGGCGGGCATAGGGGCTGTCCACGCTGGCCAGAACCTGGCGGCCGGGCCACTGCCAGGCGAGGCTGAGTCGATCCAGGGGGCCATGCAAGATCAGACCCCCGGCCAGGATAAACAATCCCCCAGCCGCGGCCAGCCGGGCAGGCCAGGTGCGGGGAGGAGCCAGGAGCCAGGCGGCCAGGGCCACCAGGAATCCGCAGCCCAGGCTCAAGGCCAGGGTGGAATAACGGCCCAGCAGCAGGAGCTGCAGTAGGCCGACCCCCAGAGCCGCGCCCAGGGTCTCCAGATAATAAACCCGCCCCACCGCTCCTTCGTGGGCGGACGCGGCCAGGACCCGACAGGCCCGGGGAAAGAAGAGGCCGGAGACCAGTCCGAAGGGAGCCAGGAGGATCAGGAACAGGAGCAGCGTAGCCCCTGCGGGCAGGGATTGGCCCCAGGGCAGGGGAGCCAGCAGGGGCAGGGCCTTGGTGATCAGGATGGTGCCCGGCAGCAGCCAGGCCAGGAGGAAGAGGAGCCCTCCCAATTGCGGGGCTGCGGGTGGATAACGGGAGGCCAGCCGCCCCCCCAGGAGGCTGCCCAGGCCGGTCCAGAGCAGCCAGCACCAGAGCCCCAGAGCCAGCTTCAGCTCCTGCCCCTGGGCCAGCACCAGGAACTCCCGGAGGATCAAAACCTGGGAAACCAGGCTGCCGGCGCCGTAAAGGAGGATAAGACCGTTTTCAGTTTTCAGTTTTCAGTTTTCCGTTAAAAAGAAAACAAAATATCAACCAAGTTGAGACCTCTGCGGAAGTAATTTTATTTGTCATTCTGAGGGAGCGGAGCGACCGAAGAATCTAGGGCTGGAGACAGCTAAAAGCCAGGCAAACCGTGGCCGGTTCTTCGAACCCTAGATTCTTCACTCCGCTGCGCTCCGTTCAGAATGACAAAATAGGCAAATCTCGCAGAGGTCTCAAGTTATGATGCAAATCCGGTTTTTGTGGCGTCAGGTCTAATTGATAATTTGGCGATTATGAGAAGATTTTTACCTGAAGCTTACAGCCAAAACCAAAAACTATATTATTCGATATTATAGCGCCGCAGTTTCTCCCGTAGGGTCTTGCGGTCGATTCCCAAGGCCCGGGCGGTTTCGCTTTTGTGCCCGTCGAAGCGCTGCAGGGTCTGGATGATATGGTCCCGCTCCAGGTCCCGGAGGGACAGGGACGATCCCTCGGCCGCCGGAGAGCTGATGGTGCCGGCAAAGGCCAGGTCCTTGGGCTCCAGCAAGGGGCCGGAACTCAACACCACCAGGCGCTCCACCGTGTTTTCCAGTTCCCGCACGTTTCCCGGCCAGTCGTGGCGCACCAGGAGTTCCATGGCCTCCGGGGCGATGCCCTGGAGGTTTTTCCGCAGGCGGGCGTTGTATTTTTCCAGAAAGTGTTGGGCCAGCAAAGGGATGTCGTTTTTTCGCTCTCGCAAAGGGGGCATCTGGATCAGCACCACGTTGAGCCGGTAAAAGAGGTCCTCCCGGAAGGAGCCGTCCTTGATGGCTTTGGTGAGGTCCTTGTTGGTGGCGGCGATGATCCGTACGTCCACGGTGATGACCCGGTGGCTGCCCACCTTGGAGATCTTGCGCTCCTCCACCGCCCGGAGCAGTTTCGCCTGCACTTCCAGGCCGATGTTGCTGATTTCATCGAAGAACAGGGTGCCGTGCTGGGCCAGTTCGAATTTGCCGATCTTATTGGCGTCCGCGCCGGTGAAGGAGCCCTTGACGTGGCCGAAGAGTTCGCTTTCAAAGAGGGTCTCCACCAGGGTGCCGCAGTCCACGGTGATAAAGGGGCGGCGGGAGCGTTGGCTCAACTGGTGGAGCTTGCGGGCCACCAGGCCCTTGCCGGTGCCCGACTCGCCGGTTAAGAGGACCGTGCTGTCCGTGGGCGCCACCCGGGTCACCATGTCCATGATGCGCTCCATGGGCTCGCCCTGGTACACCAGCACGGAGCGTTCATCCTTTTTCAGCTCCTGGCGCAGGTAGAGGTTCTCCAGGTTGACCCGCCGCTTTTCCAGGGCCCGGTCCACCAGATGCCGGAGGTCATCGGGAGTAAAGGGCTTGGAGAGAAAATGGAAAGCCCCGGCCTTGATGGATTCCACTGCGGACTGAATGGTGCCGTAGCCGGTGATGATGATCACTTCGCTTTCCGGGTCGATGCCCCTGATTCTCTTCAAGGTTTCCAGGCCATCGATGTCGGGCATCACCAGGTCCAGAAGCACCGCGTCAAAGGAGATTTTCTCCAGCAGAGCCAGCCCCTGGCGGGCATTGGGGGCCATTTCCACCCGGTAGCCCTGGCGAGAGAGGATCTGATAACAGGCATCCCGCATGACCTTGTCGTCGTCGATTACCAGGATCTGGGCCGAGGGGTCGCTCATGAGAAAAATTTCCCTAATATTCAACTAATGGTATTTTCTGGAATTTTCGCAGAAGCCGACTTCATTCTATTAAACCCCCCAGGACCTGTCAAGGGGAGGAACTCAGGCGGTTGCCAGGAAAGGGCTCTTCTATGCCGCCAGATGCATTAGGCAAGGGAGGGGAATAAAATGTGGCGGTTGGCGCGGTCTATTTTGTCAGGTAGGAGCAATTATAATGCTGCATCCATCTTCTGAGATTCCCCATTGGCAGAAGTCTGTGATAGAAGGATAGCTGAGGAGGCTTGATTGGCTCTGCAACTTTTCATCCCCTGCTTTATGGACCAGGGAGCTCCCCAGGTGGCGGCCGCGACTGCCAGTCTTCTGGGCCGGCTCGGGGTGGCTTGGAACTATCCTCAAGCCCAGACCTGCTGCGGGCAGTTCGCTTTCACTTCCGGGGATCCGGCCACGGCCCGACGCTTGATGCGCCATTTTCTCAGGGTCTTCGGGCAGGCGGAGACCATCCTTTGTCCCAGCGCGTCCTGCAGCTATATGGTGCGGCGGAATTATCCGCAACTGGCCCTGAATCCCGGGGAACTGCGGGAAATCGAAGGTCTGGCCGGCCGCGTCCGGGAATTGAGCGAGTGGCTGGCGGAATGGGGGCCCTTGCCCTGGACGCCCCGCTTTCCCGGGACCCTGGTGCTGCACCGGTCCTGTAAGGCCCGGCAAATTGGGGTTTTACCCGCCGCCCGGCAAGTCCTCTCCCAGGTGGCGGGATTAAAGCTCCTGGAGGTGTCTCCCTATTATGCCTGCTGCGGTTTCGGCGGGGTATTCAGCGCCCTGCAGCCCCAACTGTCCCAGGACATCGGCGAAGACTACCTGGACGCGGTGCAAGCCACCGGGGCCCAGGGCCTGGTTTCCCTGGACTCCAGTTGCCTCCTGCACCTCCGGGGCCTGGCCCAGGCCCGGGACCTGCAGTTTTTCCACCTGGCGGAGATTTTGATGTCTGAGCGGTAGCACAGGCTTTCCAGCCTGTGCGGGGCGAGATTTTTAGGACCAATCCTCTGGCTCATCCGTTTATTTATGACAATCTGGAAGCCCAGGAACCGGTGGGCAGTGCCCACCCACCTGTTGATTTATAAAGAAAGACGGTAACAATTGTCTTTGCTTTCTATTTCTTGCGCCTTTCTTTGCGTCTTGGCGCCTTGGCGTGCGGCTATTTTTTTAACCAAAGGAAAATCAATGAATCACCAAGACCTCGATGCCCCCGCTTTCTGGGGGCAGTTGCTCATGGTGGGCGTCCCCGGACCCAGGATGGACGAAGTAGCCCGGGAAATGGTGCGGGACCTGCAGGTGGGCGGGGTGATCCTCTTCGCCCGCAATATTGAGAGCCCGGAGCAGGTCTGGGAACTCTGCCGGGACCTGCAGCAGGAAGCCCTGGCCGCATCTGGCCTGCCCCTGCTGATCTCGGTGGACCAGGAAGGCGGCCCGGTGCAGCGCTTGAAAGCCCCCTTTACCATTATTCCCCCGGCCCGGAACTTGGGGCTGGAGGCCACCCCCCCGGAAGTAGAGCTATTGGCCCGGCAGACGGCCCGGGAACTGGCCCTGGCGGGGATCAACATGAACCTGGCCCCGGTGGTGGATGTCCCGCGCTCCCCCGCCTGCCCTATGTGGCACCGGGCTTTCAGTTCTGACCCTGAGAAGGCGGCCCGTTTTGCGCTGGCTGCCATGCGCGGTTATTTAGCCGGCGGGGTCATCCCTGTGGCCAAGCATTTTCCAGGCCTGGGGGACACCATGGCTGATTCCCATGAGGTGCTGCCCCAGGCCCTGTCTAACGACGCCAAGCGGGAGGCGGACCTTTTGCCTTTCCGGGAGGCCGCGGCCGCGGGAGTGCCGGCCGTCATGACCGCCCACCTGCTGGTGCCCCAGTGGGATGACCGGCCCGCCACCCTATCGGCCGTGGCCCTGGAAGATTGGCTGCGCCGCCGGCTAAAGTTCCAAGGCGTGGTCATCACTGACGACCTGGAGATGGGGGGTATCGCCTCGCAACTGCCGGTGGCCCAGGCAGGCCGGGAAGCGCTGGCGGCCGGGGCCGATCTCCTGCTCATCTGCAACAACTGGGAAGCCATCAGGGAGACCGTCCGCCTGCTGCAAGGGGACGCGGCGCTGGCGCCCCGGGCCGAGGCCGCGGCCCGGCGTCTCCGGCTTCTAAGACAGAAGATCAGCCTGCCCTTAGCCGATCTGCAGGAGGTGCAGGCATATTTCCGGCAGCCGCCGGAGGATAGAAGAAGGTAATTAGAAAGGACCGCAGACAAAAAAAATGACCGGGAGGGGGAAGCCCGGTCATTTTATGGAGAAAGGAGAATATGGTTTGGGGTATACGGGGGTAACCTGTCTATTAACACATGCACTATTGGTGCCAGTCTTAGTTATTATCGTGATAATAAAGTAATTACAATATGTTGCAAAGTTATGTCAGGTTGGGGGGCCGGGATTGACGGTTCAATTAATTGTACCAAAGAAGGGTTTTAATTCAGGGAGAGGCTTTCTCTGGAGCGGGAGGCCCTGATTCTGCAACCAGAATTGGGTCAGACCAAATATTTTAACTGCCCTGGAGCAAAGCGGTCACGGTTTGCAAAACCTGCTTCACCGTGAGGTATTCCAGGCAGCGAGGTTCCGTGCAGGTTATATCCCTGCCCGGGGTGCAAGGGGTCTGGGGGCAGGGGCCGGTCAAAACCCGGACGCCTTCGCCCTGGGGGGCCCAGACCCGGGGAGCAGTGGGGCCGAAAAGGGCCACAACCCCGGGAACGCCCACGGTCGCGGCCAGATGGGTCAGGCCGCTGTCCCCCCCCAGATAGAGGCGGCAGCGGGCCAGGGTGGCGGCCACCGCGGTCAGGGGCAGATTTGCCAAGAGAAGATGGTCCTGGGCCGCGGCCAATCCCTGGAGATAAGGAAGGATCGGTTCCTCCGCGGGGCCCGCCAGCCAGATGATTTGCCCGCCGTGCTGCCAGGCCAGGGCCCTGGTCGCTTCATAATAGTGGCCCAGTGGCCAGTTTTTGCAGGTATGGCCGCTGCCCGGAGCCACCGCCAGGAAGGGGCCGGGACCGGACAACCGCGGGGCCTGGTCCGCCCAATCATCTCCTATCAGCAGACGAAAAGCCGCACCCGCCGGGGCAATGCCCAGGCGGGCCAAAGCCGCAGCCTGGACCATCTCCACCGCGTCTTCCCCGGCCAGGGGGAAGGAAGGCAGCCAATGCACCGCGGCGATGCCGGCTTGGACCAGGCGGGCCAGCAGGGCAGGGTGGGGCCGGGGGCTGAAGACCAGGGCCAGCTGGAAAGGGGCCAGGCGCTCCCGGAGCATCGGGGGTAGGGGAGTATCCTCAACGAATAAGGGCGCCCAGACGGCCGTGGCGCTGTCCCAGACCCCCTCCAGAAAGAGGGTGGGAGTGAGCAGGGCCCAGCGCTCAGGATGGCCCAGCGCCGTGATCCGGGCCAGGGGGTAATGCCGCCGCACCGCCAACAGGGCCGGGCCCGCCAGGAGCAGGTCCCCCAGCGCCCCCTGATGCCAGATGAGGATTTTCTCCACTGCCTCGGGAAGCGGTAGTTCACTTGGTGACATTTCTTAAAAATATAGCTTTTGAAATGCTTGGGCCAGATTTTCTGCCCCAAGTTTTACCTAAAAAGGATTTAAGGGGTGATGGAGCGGCTTAAGAGATAACTTTGTCATATCTGCTTTTTCCCACGGGCAGATGATGGGTGAGAAGTTTGGCAAGTAACTATCTTGATTTTAGGCCCCTTTAGGCAGGTGCGAGAGCAAACGTCCCGCCCGGGGAGAGCACCCTTGCGTGCGGATGTAAGAATAAACCGGCTGCATTAGCCTTTGGCTCCCTCATACCCGGTTTTCAATAACCCGGAGCCGGTAGGCCTGGTTTCCAGGCTTCTCCCCTGGCACCCTCCCCCTGCCATGAGTGTTTGTTGTAGGCCTTGAAAAATGGCGGATAAGCTTTCATCGGCTTAATAATACGTCCCTTTTGATTGAAACGCACTGCGGCGCTGCCGGGCCGTATCCAGAAGACTACGTTCCTCGGCTTCAGGATTGCTCCAGTACCGCCGCCAAATCTGCCGGTATTTTTCAGGCAAAGCGATGATGCCCTGTTTATTGGCTACGCCCTCAAGGGTAATCTTCGCGGCCTCCTCTGGGGATATGGCGTCTTCCGGGGGCTTCACTGTCCCAAAGATGGGGGTGGCGACATTTCCAGGGCACACCACGGAGAGATATATACCCTCGTCCGCCAACTCGAAGCGCAGGCTTTCGCTGAGGCCGACCACCGCATACTTGGTAGCGCAGTACAGGGCTTGGAACGGCGGTGGGATAAGCCCGGCAATGGAGGCGGTGTTGACGATGTGGCCGCCGCCCTGTTTGCGCATAATCGGCAGGGCGTAATGAACGCCGTAGATGACCCCCCAGAGGTTGATGTCGATGATGCGGCGCCAATGTTCCAGCGTTGCTTGCTCAATCGGCATGGTGCCGCCGATGCCGGCGTTATTGAAAAGAACGTCTAGGCGGCCATGACGCGCGGCCGCCTCTTCCACCAGATGCTGGACCTGCTCCTGGTTCGTCACGTCCACAGTCATGGGATGAATCCGTTTGGCGTAGGCGCTAAGTTGATTCACCGCAGTAGCCAGCGCCTGCGTATCCCGGTCCGCCATAAAGACCACCGCGCCCGCTTGCAGCAGCGCTTCAGTCAGGGCAAAGCCGATGCCCGAGGCGCCGCCGGTGACCACGCACCCTTTGCTTCGGAAGTACTCTTCAACTTGCATATGCTGTCCTCCTACGGTGCAAGTCAGTCCCCGGACAGGACCGGGGGCTGCCGTTGGTTCAATGCTCAAGCGGTGGACTACTCAAGAACTCGCGCCTGATTGGGCTTCAAACAGCCGACGCCTTTCACCATCATCACCGGGGCCAGCTCAATTACGGGCAACTCCGCCAGCGCTTTGATGATGTGCCAGTGCGAGGGATTTTGCTCCCACTTTAGCTGAGTCCATTGCACCGCGCCCTTGCCTACCCAGGCACTGTTAACTTCTGTGCTCTGGGGATAGAGTATGGGCTGGCTCAAATCCGCTCCCGGACCTCCAACCTTGGGAATATACCGCCACCCGAAGCAGGCTCTCTCGGCCGTTGCGGCTTTAAGTTCTGCCAGTCGCGCTGCGTCTAGGGGCTGTGCCCCCGTCATCTCCAAGCGCAAAAAGGCGTTCCCTTCATAGCTGGCATTGGTGAAGTAGTTATTTTGAATTATGTGCAGGTCCTGGATATCGGCAAAAATTTTCGGGATGCCGGTCTCTTCTCGTCCTCCCAGGATGGGCGTGGTTTTATTCTCCCAGACCACCAGGGCAAATACTCCATCCACTCGATCACGTTTCCCCTGGAAGCGGGCCGGGACGCCAACCTCGATCAGATTATAAGCTGACCCCGCCATCCACTCGATCTCCCGACCCTGCATATACATAATGAGCAATTCCGGTCTTAACAGCTCAAAGCCCTCGGGCAGATAGTCGGCCAGCCGGTTTCCATCCGTGGTGCAAGTGAAGGATACTCCGACCACATCACGATAATAGGTTCCTGCGGGGTTAAAGTCAAAACCGCCAAAATGGGCGGGCATCCTGTAACATTTATGGTCGTCAAACTTGAACATGGTCGGCCTCCTTACGTTTGTGGGGTTTTCAGAACCGGCCTGCTGACGAGTCCGTCAGCCCGTCACCATACCTCCTGTCCGCCGTTGAAGTGAGCCGTGAAGATTTTTTGCGGGTCTGCCGTCTCCTCCACATTAGGTATCTTAACCGTATCCAGGCTCCCATAGCCCGCCGGCACATAAAGGGTGAAGTCCAGAGCCGGAGAGCCCTTGGAGAGGGCCTCGAAATATTTATGGAGAGCATCGGGATTACTTTGCTCTGTGCTGCCGGTATAGGCTCCTTGCCCGAAAACTTTGTCCGCATATTGGAAAGCCGCGCCGTAGAGAGATTGGAGGCTGATGCTCTGGGGGGAGGGAGAGCCATAAATATTGCCGGTAAACCACATATGGGTGGCTAAGCGCCAGCTCGGCCACCTGCCCTGGCCCCAAGTCATCCCCGGCACAAAAGGATCCGGGTTCACCTCAACGGATTCCGACATGCCAAACGCGACATTGGCGATCCACACCAGGGCATACTCCCGCGCAAAATCATGACCATGCGGATGCCAATCTTTTTGCACCGGTTTGAGACTATAATTGGCCGCGGTATAAAACCCCCCTTTAAGAGCGCCGTATTTTCCGTTCAGCTGCAGATCAAAGGCATCAGTCAATACCTGGAAGGCCGGCATCCAGAACCCTTTCCGCCCGTTCTCGTTGTAATCGATCACGCCGTCATGGTTCTCATCGAAGGCATCCAGGAATTCCTGGAAAAGCGTTGACCCGGTCAAGGTATCGTGCGCCCTGGCATAACTGAAGATGGTCTCTTGCAGGTCCCAGAGGATGCAGCCGGGATTAAAATACATCGTCTTCGTTATCAACTCGAGGAATTTCCCCTGGTCTACCCGGCCCAGATGGCCCGCCAAGGAAGCAAGGGGCGACGACGTCAAATTGTCCCGGCCAACCACGTAGTATTTCTGCTGCCCAACTCCTCTCTGTTCCGCGTACTTATACAGGTCATATCTAAAGAGAGGCGAATCGAGCCCCTCCGCGGTGATGATATTCGTTCCTTCGATCCTGGCCACCGGCACCTGATGGACGAATTCCGTGGGCCAGCCGTTCTCCTCCTTGAGCTTCAAGGCTTCCAGCATGGGCACGGTCTTGAAACAGTAACGGGCGCAGAAGAGGTCCAGGGCCACGCAGTCCAGAGACGACCAGATAAAACCTTCCGGGACCCTAACCGCCATGGTGCCATCGGCATGGCTGATATTGATCATTTCGATGGCGTCAACTACATGTAGTATAAAGACATTCTGGCCCTGAACCGCCCTGATGACGTCGGCTTGGGTGCCCGGTATGCCGGCGGTTTTGGTCAGGATGTATTCGCCCTTTTCATCTTGCAACGGCAGATTGGTGGCCGCATCGATCTTGAGAATCCAGGGCATATGCGGCAGCCGGCCTTTATAGCTGGGCACGGATGCGGAAGGACAGGAATACTTCCACGGTGCTTCGCTTTTGCTCCCTCCAGAGGCGCAAAACGTCGGATAAAGACCGATACCCAGATTCTTGATGGCATTGGTTATCAGGTCCGAGAAATGGATTTTCAACTTGGGGACGTTTACTAAGACGCAGCCCGGATAGTCCTGGCGGTCGTCCTGGTCCTGGGGATCACCGCCCACGATGGCCTTGTGCAGAGTGATCTCCTTAAAGTTGGCCCCATCCGGAACGGCAACAGTTCTTCCTTTGGAGGGCTCATCTTGAATCTTGTTCAGGTCATAGACCAGCAGCCGGTCTGTGGCTCGGCCCGGCGGGATAAATCTTCCGGCCATGCTGTCTTCGTAGCCCTGCAGGGGATCGTCTTGATGGGAGGCGGGATGGCGCTCTGAAAGATATCTGCGAACAAAGTAGAAACCCCAGCCGCCATAGAAATCGCCACTTCGCCCCTCAAAAACCGCCTCCGTGGTGATGTTCTTGCCGGCGATTTTGCTGTAAATAAGTGCTGTAAGAAAAGCACCTGTGGCCGCTTCCCCCAGGGCCATCTGGTGATAGCTTATGTCCAGCTTGTCGTGGAACCACCGCATCAACGCGGCTATCAAGGGCCATTCGGTGCAGAGGGGCGCGCCTGCCAGGTCTTCCCCGTGATTCATCGGCTCTATGACCATCGGGTTTACCAGGTTGGGCTTGAACAAGAGTTTCTTGCCCGACTTGATCTGCGCCTGCACCTCCCCGGCAAAACCGGTTTCCTTATCCAAGCCCGCCAAGGAATAATCGAGATGGTCATAGATGTAATCGATTTTAGCGGTTATCTCTGTCCAGGCCCCGGTATCGTTGTCGTTAATCACCTTCTGAAGCAATGCGGGGACGCCAGGGTAGGCCCTGGAGACCTCCATCCTGACGCCGCAGATTGGTGCTCCCTCGGAATCGACCTTTTTCTGCCCCAGTGGCGAATCGACCACTGCACCTTTGGAAAACTCTCCTGGCGCTGCGCTCATCTTTTCCTCCTGCAAAAAATCTTAGGATGGTTCTCTGCTTAATTGCATTCTGGTTACCTTCTGAAGCAAGGACACCAATATAAAGAGGAGGAGTCCGTTGATGACGAGGATTCCCGCAATAAGCAGACCTGAAACGAAACCCGGTACGAGCATGGATATACCAAAGGCTAGGGACACGATAGCTAGCACTGTCTGAATAACCGCCAATTTTTTAACAATGGGGGGAACAATAGCCGGGGTCTCCGGAGGGGTTCTGATTTCAGGCCCTCTCGGGAGGAACCGTTTGATGAGTAATGCGGCTCCTGACATGATATTCAGGAATCCGAGGAGTATTTGAATTATTCCGGTCAGCAAACCCGGAACGATACATGAGACAGCTCCTAAGGCGGCAAATATGATTCCTATGATTATCATTAAACCTGAGCGCTTATACTGGCCCAGCGGGGTTTCTCCCAAGGCCATCATCTGGATGGCCATGATAGTCAGCAGCAGACCAAACTGTCCATCAGGAAAGAACGGAAGCACGCCAAGGTTTACCGGAAAGAGCAGTAATCCAAGAAATGCCAAGAGAATTCCTAGCAAGATTAGTATTGCCTGCGAGTGAGGAAGAGAGGCATCCCGGAAAAATCTGAACCGCCTTATTGAATCAGCCTTATCTGAATTCTGGATACTCAATGTCATGTCATTCGGATTTTCAGGAGGATATGACTTTGCAATCTTCCAAAGACACCAAGATAGATAGAAAAAACTTGTTCCAAAAATAATGAGAAGTATTGCAATCTGTGGAACTGTGGTGAAGCCGGGAAAGAGGGTTATCAGACCTGAAACAACTGCTAACGCATAGACCAGGCCACAGGCAATGGTTAGTTGCTGGAATATTCCGCCAATCTTCAGCCACATTCTTGCTTTTTTCTTAGAGACGGATAGCTGTATGAGAAGGGAAATACCGCCGGCAAAAAGGAGTATTCCCACCAGCACGCGGACATATTCTGTAAGGTAGCCGGGAAGGAAACAGGCGGCCATCCCCAGAGTGGCCGTGCATATGCCCATGATGATGAGCGCCCAGGACCGACGGAGATCACCAAACGGCGTCTTACCCATGGTGATAACCTGAAAAGAGACCAGGACCAGAAAAAGTCCGTAGGTGAAATCCTTGCTGTTCTGGTTATATGGCAAATTTCCGGTGTGAATTGCCAACAGCAGCAGGCCAAAAAGGAGCATGAATACTCCGAAGATGAGTAAGATCACAACCTCCAGAGAGAGATTAGACTCTTTGATTCGGGGAGCAACGCCCAATATACCTTCCTCGATGATCTGAGGCCAAGCCTCGTTAGAACAATACAACCATCCGAGCCGTCAGCAGATGGGCGGCCGGGAGGTGGGGACGCTCACCCGGGGTCGGGATAAAGGTGTAGGCGACATTCGGACTGAGGCTCCAGTAACCCTGGCCCAGCGGAAAGACGAAAGTTGGCTGCAAGGCGATCTGAAGCATTAATTCGCTCGCCCTGAGGCTGAGTGAATCTGACGGCACATCGGGAAAGAAGACGGCGCCTGCGTAAGGTGCACGATTCAGCTGCGACCAGGCCATACCGACGCTTATCTTATTGTTAGGTAGCGCGGGCGTCAGTAACTCGGGCAACAGGCTGATGGCGGTGAGACCGGCGCCGACATAATTATTGGCAAACGCCGCATGGTCGCTGGTGTGGGCGAATTGCAGGTAGCCGATAAGTCCGGAGTTATCGAGGTCCGGCTGCCGGTACCAGAGGCGCTGATTGGCAAACAGGTAAAAGCCGGTAGCGCCCTTTTGATGAGTGAGATAGGCTGTAAAAAGGTCTCCGGTCTGCACCCAGCCTCCGACCCCGAATCTACCGGGCAGTTGGCTAGCGCCGAGAAGCCAGCAAGCCCCTAACTCGCCGACATTAAACTTGTAGTTATTGATGCGCGGTTCCAAAATCAGGCCTGTCTGCGCTCCCCGGGCGAAGTTGCCATCGAAAATGCCGTAGGAAGCGTACAGGTTCTTGGTGGGGGCCAAATGCACCACCGCACCGTAAGCGCTGTTGGGCCAAACCGACATCCTGCTTATCACGGTGGGGTTGTAACCCGACGGCACCCAGGTGAGGACGCTGATGTCGGTATCCTGAAGTTTGGGGTTAGTCAGTGGGACCGGTGACAAAACCGCGCCAAAAATGCCCGCGGCGTTCATCTTGCCAATCTGGAAGATCAATTTGTCATTAAACAGTCGCTGATGATACCACAGTAAGTAAAGCTCCTGGCGAACGTGGGGCGGACCGTCGTTTAAGCCATCGTATAGCTGGACGGACCCGGCTGCGGGGTTGGTCGCACCCCCGGTGTATTCAACGAATTCGACGCCGAAGGTGCCACCGGGAATGCCGAGGACCTTTTGCGAGTCAACCCCCAAGTTAAGCCCCAGGGCCAAACTGCCGAAGGTCGTGT
>JAKAKP010000056.1 GCA_021813445.1 Deltaproteobacteria bacterium | reverse complement strand
CACCAACTGCTTCTTTTAGATATCCAGGATATCAGTGAAATTAATATCCGCCCCCAAAACCCCTTTAAGATAGCCCCCGGCGTCCCACAAAGGCGTGGACACCGTAAAGCAGTAACTATCGGAAGCCACTGAGCGATAAATGTCGGAAATATAAGTACTCTGGCGATTAACCGCTTCCATGAACCAGGGGCGCTGGGACCAGTTCTTGCCGAAACCGGTGGAGCCGTAAGCCGTTTGAAAGCCGTTGCTGGAAATATTGTCGGTAATCTGCACCCCCGCGGCGTTGGTCACATAGCAGAGCTCAAAAAAGGGATACTTCATCAGGACTCTCCGGAGAAAGGCCTCCTGCCGGGACCGGCTCATGGAAGCCAGTTCCCCGTCCTGGGAAATATATTCGATAATTTCTTTGGCCTTCTGGTGTCCCGGCAGGCGAAAGACTCCCACTCCCAGGAGCAGGTCTTCACAATGGTGCCGGATTTGTTCTCCCAAGTTCGTCAGATGAGAGGCATTATGGAGCTGGTTCCCGGCAATTTCCCCCACGGCTTGGAGATCTTCCGTGACCTCCCGGATCACCCTTTGCACCTGGGAATCCTGTGATTCCCCCGCCTGGGCCATCTCCTCCAGCAAATTATGAAAGGTGGCCTCCGCGGCCTGCCCCTGTTCACCCATGCCCATTCTGTCTCCCAGCCGGGCAACGCTCTCCTGGATGGTGGCTAAGATCCCGCCCACATGATTGGTGGCCTCGGCGGTCCGGTCCGCGAGTTGGCGTATTTCCTCGGCCACCACTGCGAAACCCACGCCTGCTTCACCGGCGCGCGCCGCCTCCACCGCGGCGTTCAGGGCCAGCAATCTGGTCTGGAACGTCACCTTTTCAATGAGATTCACCACGGTGACAATGCTTTCGGACCGTTCCTTCAGGACCTTGATGACCTCCACCACCTCCCGGTAAAAGGCCGCGGCGTCTTCGGTATAACGTCCCACCTCCCGGACCATGGCCGCCATCTTCTGACTGGCCTGGGTAATCTGCTCCACCTGGCGGACCTGGTCATGCGCCCCGTTTTCCAGATCCTGGGCCATGGACGCCAGATCCGGAGCCACCCGGGAGAGATTAACCGTGGTTACGGCTATCTTGGTGATAATAGCCCGCAGTTTGTCGAAAAGATGCTGGAAGATTCCCGCCAACTGCCGCAAGCGCCAGCGGCCGGCCGGTTCCAGTTCAACTGTCAGGTCCCAGTCACCCCTGGTCATCATCTGCAGAGGCTGGATCAACCTTTGGAAGGAGGAGAAAGGGCTGAAGCGCAAGAGGGACATGAGCAATCTCCTTCATTGACATGGTTTTTGCCGTATGGTTATTAGCAACTTACATACCGGCAAATCGCCTGTCTCGGCACCCAGTGGCACCGATGTTGAGGGAATGCTCAATAATAGTAGTATTTACAGGATAATAAGGTGAAAGAGGGAATCCCTTCCTATGGTTTGCAGGCCGCAGAAAGATACAAAAATGCAAGTAAATGCGAAGTAAATAATTACAAATATGGATAATATCATATTATCAGCAACAAAATTGAATAGTTGCGTCTATTCTTTGCTGACAGCCTGCCACAGAGGGCCCGGACCCTCGGGCCAGGGTGGCCGGGATCTTAATTGCTGATAATTAGTTCAGATTATTTGGTGGGTATAAGCCTGCCGTCCTCTACCTGGAAGTCGAGGGCCCGGAGAACAGCCAGTTGCAGGTCAGTGGGGGAGACCAGCTTGCGTTTGAGTTTCTCCTGGTCGGGTTGCCAGAAGACGGCGGTGTGCAGGGCGCGCAACTCCTCCAGGGCCTCCCTGGGGGTGATAAGCAGGCCAGCCAGGGCCAGACGCCGGCAGAGGAGGATGAGATAGGTCAGCGCCACCATGCACACGAAGATATTGACCAGGAGTTTGGAATTCGTCCAATGGTATTGCGGGAGCAGCACTTCCTTCAGGGTGATGCCGCTTTCCCGGAGCTGTTCGCTGACAATGCAGCGATCAATGTTGGCCTCGGCCATTTCCTGGGCGGTCCAATCTTCCTGATCGGTGATCAGGATGACCTTGCCGAGACGATGCACTTTTTCCTCCACCTTTGGCCCCCGGAGTTCCAGGAAGAGCGTGGGGCGGCCGCCTTCGGCGCCGAAGCTCAACTCAAAGAGGTCCGGAGATAGCTGGAGTATCTGACAGATATGGAGGAGGTGGGCCTGGAAGGACTCCGGCGTATCCTCCGGCAGTTCCCCTTGCCGCCATTTCCGTTGGAGTATGACAAATTCCTGGCGAACTCTTTGGATTTTGTCCTGGAACTCCTGGTACTGGCTCTCAAAGGCCCGGGGATCAAAGAGGGCCATGACCTTGCGGGAGCGGCCCCAGACGGAGGCCTGGGTTTCATAATAGAGGATTTGGTCTGCCGCGGCGCCGTCGGCTATAAGACGGCTATTGTGCTTGCAGGGTAGAGGACGAAAATCCTGAAAGGAGACTGCGGCCAGGTACGGAAGAAAATCGGTGGAATAGGCGGCGATAAAATGCAAATTCTCCTGGGAGTCGATCGAGTCGATCAGGGCCGGGGAGTCCATTCCTTTTCCCAAGATAACGGTCAGATCGCCGGTCTCGATCCCCATGGCTGCGACTTTGGCCTGGAGATCGCTGAGGAGCGGCTGCAAAGATTGGCCTTCCTGCGGCGCGCGGGTAAATATCTGATAATAAACAGGTATGCTGCTGCTCCGCTCAGTAATTAAAGCCAGCCAAAACTGATGGGGGGCTTTCGCGCCTTTGCTCCGCGCTCCCGGGGCAGTATCGGCCGCGGCCGAGGAAGTGGAGGAATAACTGGTTATCTCCAGCAATAAATGCTTCTTGCGGGCTGGCAAATACGCCTGCACCCTTTGAAAAAAGCGGGTGATAATTTCTTCCAGATCCGTGGTGTCGACCCGGTCCCAATGGTTCCAAAAATTTTGGGAACTCAAGGATTCCAAACGCACCGGCCGGATGCGCTGAATATCGGTAGTCTCGTACCAGGCCGCCAGCTTTCTCTTGCTCGTGGGATCAATGGCCCGATTCAAAGCCGCATAAAAGAAAAGCTCTCCCAGGCTGGGCCCTCTGGTGCGCTTCTTGGGAGGCAAAAGCTCATCCACCAAACCGGCCAGGTCCACGGTCTGATCGATTTCGTTGAGGATAAAAACGGAGCCAAATTCTTTGGAAGAGAATCCCTGCTGGGCCTTTTCATCCTGCCCGGCCAGTAAGGCCTGGACTTTATCGGCAGTGCCCAGGTAGACCTGATTGATAGTGGTGGGCTTGCCGTAAACCCGCTGGGTTTCGCGGATATAAAAATACTCCCGCCCCTTCTTTACCTTTTTATAAAGGTGCGCCATAACTAAACCTTAATCCATAGTTAAAGGGAGACGTTGATATACAATCGTTATTACAAAATTTTGCAAGGAAAAATTTGGTGGGTATTACACGATAACCACCATTAATTATTATTGATATCATTTAGTTAAATATATTTTAAAAAATTTTCTTTGCTCATTAGGTGCTGATCTCAAAAAGGTGTAAAAATGTTTTTTTTATGTTTTTTAGCAATACAGAATGCTGCATTGAGCTTCTTTTATGAATATTAAAGTAAGCTTATTTTAGCATGCAAATTCTGGGCCATATATTAAGAGGATGAATATATAAATAATATCAATATAATGGAAATCGGAGAGGGAGGATGGATGGGTGCCTAGAGAGTAAAATGGGAACGAATTATCCAGAAATTTGGACATATGTTGATTATGACAACCATATTAATATGTTATCCTGGTCCAAAAATTTGGATATCCAGGAATCTGATTAACATAATTTATCTTTCTACCTGAGGGCCTTAAGTTCTATATATTCTATTCATTATAGGGGATAGAAACATATGTTCCAAATTAAAACCTGTTAAAAGGCTGTTCAAATAACTGTTCATAATATTAATTATGATAAGTTTAGTTAACAGATTTTTGTTCGATCATTTTGACAAACCTTAGGCAATCCTCCTCCATATCTCGGCTATCTGACCCCTGCTAACGGGGTTACCATTTTAAATATCTGAATTTCTATCCAATAACTTCCCCATGCCGGTAGTCTAAGTGCCTTAGGTAAATGGATAAATAAATGCTTTTAGTAATTATCTTATCTAGAACACATACCGTATAAAACTAATATAGATTATATATCTATCGAGTTGTTAATCCGCAACCAAAAATTTTGTCTTTGCCATAAAACTGCCGTGAACTGAGGATATCCCTTACCCAGGCCCCGGCCTCGGCGACCCTATCCTAAATTCTAGCCCCGTATGCCTCCCGGTTGTTAAGGCTTTCTCCCATCTTCCCTTCAGAGCAAATATTTTATATGATCCTCCCAAACCCAGAAAATACTGATACTTGCTTGCCTTATGGATAAGTTCTTCAATCCCCAAAGTGTGGCGGTGGTGGGGGTTTCCGATAACCCTACCAATCTGGCCCAGGGCATCGTGGCCAATCTTCTGAAATTCGGTTATCAAGGGGAAATCATCCCGGTGGGACCCCGGGGAGGCCAGGTCTTCGGCTTGCCCATACTGCCGCGCCTGGAAGATTTGCCCCGGCCCGTGGACCTGGCGGCAATCCTTACTCCTGCCCGGGTGGTGGCCGCGGCGGTGGAGACGTGCGGCCGCCTGGGCATTAATCGGGTGGTGGTGGAATCCGCGGGTTTCTCCGAGCTGAACCAGGCAGGGCGCACCATGGAAGAGGAGATCAAGGGTCTGCTGCAGCGGTACCGCATGCGCCTGGTGGGTCCCAACGGCCTGGGCCTCATCAACATGGAGACCGGCCTGGCCCTGCCCTTCGCCTCCCTGGAGCCTCCGCCCATCAAAGGCCGCATCGCCATTATCTCCCAGAGCGGCGGGGTAGGCTCGCACCTCTTTGCCTGGATGGCCCGGGAGGGCCTGGGCTTGAGCAAATTCCTGAGCCTGGGCAACCGGCTGGATGTGGCGGAAAATGAGGTCCTGGCTTATTTTCTGGAAGACCCCGGCACCCAGGCCGTCTACCTTTACCTGGAGGGAGTGCGGGATGGCCGGGAACTGATGTCCCTGGCCCGGAAAGCCAAAAAGCCCATCTATCTCCACGCCCCCAATGTGGGCCAGGAAACCGCGGTTATCGCCCATTCCCATACCGCTTCCCTGGCCACGGATGAGCGGGTGCTGGAGGCGGCCTGCCGGCAAAGCGGCATGCTGCCCATCAAAAGCCAGACTCAATTTCTCGCCGCGGCCAAAATGGCAGGCCAGCCTCCGGTTCAGGGCCGGCGTCTGGCGGTCCTTTCCCGCACCGGCGGGGAGGCGGTGGTTACCGCCTATGCCTGTCGGCAGTGGGGGTTTGAGCTGCCGCCCCTTTCCCCCCGGCTGGCGGAACTGGTCCGCCAGCGTTCCCGGGCCGGGGTGATCAGGCCCACCAACCCCATCGACCTGGGGGATATCTTCGATTTTGCGGTCTATGAAGAGATCGTCGCCGCGCTGTGCCAGGACCCGGAGGTGGATGCCATTCTTTTGAATTACGGCCCCATGGCGGACTTTGAAATGGACCAGGGCCGGCAGATGGCCCGATATTGCTTGGAGCAAGCCCGGAAGGCGCAAAAGCCCCTGGCGGTCACCATCCTGATCACCCTGGGGGAAGAGAAATTTTTCCGGGAAGCCCTGGGGGTGCCGGTCTTTCATTTCCCCGAAGACGCGGTGGCAGCCCTGGCTGCCAGTCTTTATCAGGCCGGGCGCGGGCAACTTATGACAGAGGATGCTCCGCCCCTCTTTGAGATAGAGCAGGTGGCGGCCAAGCTGCCGGAGGAGCCGGGTTTTATGTCTCTCCCCCAGGCCCTCTCCCTGATCGACGCCTTGGGAGTTGCCGTGGCCCCCTGGGGAGTAGCCGCGACCGCAGCAGAAGCGGTGGCCGTGGCCGGGAGGCTGGGCTATCCGGTTTGTCTCAAGTTGGCTGCCGC
Organism: Deltaproteobacteria bacterium; assembly: GCA_021813445.1. Lineage (GTDB taxonomy): Bacteria > Desulfobacterota > Desulfobaccia > Desulfobaccales > 0-14-0-80-60-11 > SURF-52. The sequence goes on along the minus strand of JAKAKP010000056.1, from coordinate 3,654 downwards.
TTCCCTGGTGCACAAAACGGAAGCCGGGGCCGTCATCCTGGATCTGCCAGACGGGGAGGCAGTCGCCGCGGCCTTCGCCAGGCTGGCCCGTACCGCCCAGGAATCCGTGCCCCCGGAAGAAAGCTGGCAGGTGGTGGTCATGGCTCAGGTGGCAGGCGGCCTGGAACTGCTCCTGGGGGCCCGCCGGGACCCCGCGTTCGGGCCGGTATTGGCCTTTGGGACCGGAGGCGTGGGCACCGAGGTGCTGGACGACGTCGCTCTCAGGGTCGCTCCCCTGGATCCGGCCCAGGCCCGGGAGCAGATCGCGGCCACCCGTATGGGCCAGATGTTGGCGGGCCTCAGGGGCCAGCCCCCCGCGGACCTGGAGGCCTTGAGCCGGGCCCTGGCCGTTCTTTCCCAATTCATGCTCGCCTGCCCCCGGGTGCAGGAGGTGGACCTCAACCCGGTGTGCGCCTTTAACGGCAGGCCGGGCCTCCTGGCCCTGGACGCCAGGGTGCGGCTGGGATGAGTCATTCCCCGGGAGCAGGGCCAGGCGGGTGAAGCCCTGGCTTACCCCCGGCGGCCCTTTGCTGCCTCTTAAATTCTGGTGGGTCACCATTATCAGGGATGGCTGGGAATAGTCCCAGTCGTCTTCCTGACGGTGGACCAAGCTTTTTGGCCCTTTTTCCCTCCCGGCTCCCATGTTAGCCTGTTCCGGCGCGCACTAATTTCTTGATTAATCTTCCCTTTTTCAGTATGTTTGGTTTACTTCCGAAGTGCACCTCCTTGTCCTTTATATTAACTTTAGATTTAGAGGCAATGTCAAGAAAATTGTTGTTCTCTCATGCAACTTTTCCTGGCTTGGCGGAGCGGATAAGAACCATCCGAGGCAAGCTAAGTCAGGAAAAGTTTGGGGAATTACTGGGCATTAGTAAGGCGCAGGTCTCTAAATACGAAGCGCAGAAAGCCTTTCCTTCTTCAGAAACCATTGATCGGCTAGTTAACATCGGCAACACAACTCGGGAATGGCTCCTGTGGGGGGCGATGCCGGGCGAAGTGCGGGAGGGGCCAGAAGATTTTCAAAAACCCTCCCCGGGTAAGACCGAGATAGATGATCCCTATCTTTTCGCGGCCGTTGATACTTCGGTGCTGGCGCAGATCATCTCTGGAGTCGAAAATGCGCTGCTGCAAAAAAATAAGACTCTCAATTCGGTGCGCAAGGCCCATTTGATCTCGCTGCTTTATGACCGCTTCCAGGAAGCCGGGAAGCCGGTTGACCGGCAAACCATTGAGGAACTTCTGCGCCTGGTTTCCTGATAGGTTAACAGTTTGTCTTCTTCGGCTTATCAAGCGATTCTGCTGAATATTTAGGATTATCTCCGATTCCTAGATCCTAACAGCCTCTTTGCATGAGAACCTGATCTTTTCGCGGCGATCAGGCCTATCTTGCTACCCGCGCCGGTCTCCAGAAGTTGACGGCTCCCGGAAAACTGCATATAGTACTTTCCCAGAACTGTTGAGAATCCAGGAGGAAAACCGTTGAGTTTCGTAATTGCCATGGCCGGAAAAGGCGGCACCGGCAAGACTACGGTGGCTGGCATGCTGCTGCGCTATCTGGTGGAGCATGGAAAAACCCCGGTGCTGGCCGTGGATGCCGACGCCAACAGCAATCTCAATGAGGTGTTGGGGCTGGAGGTGGAATGCACGGTGGGCCAGGCCCGGGAAGAAATGAAAAAGGGCGGCGGCCTGGTGGACATCACCAAAGACCAGCTCATCGAAATGCGCATCAACCAGTGCGTGGTGGAGGCCGACGGCTTCGATCTCATCAGCATGGGCCAGCCGGAGGGGCCGGGTTGCTACTGCGCCGCCAACAATCTGGTGGCCCACTTTATGGGGGTTCTGTCCAAGAACTATCCTTTTATCTTAATGGACAACGAGGCGGGCATGGAGCATGTCAGCCGCCTCATCACCAATAACATCAACCTCTTTGTGTTGGTCTCGGACCCCTCCTGGCGCGGGATTCAAGCAGCCAGGCGACTCCAGGACCTGGCCCGGAAATTGAATATCGTCCTCGGCCGTGCCGTACTCATCGTCAACCGGGCGACCAACGGTCTTTCACCCCGGGCCCAGGAGGAGATCGAGAGTCAAAACCTGGAACTTGCCGGCCTGATTCCTGAAGACCCCTTGATCGCGGAATTCGACGGGATGGGTCGCCCCACTTACACCTTGCCCGCTGATTCTCCAGCATTACAAGCAGCTTACGAAATTTTTCGCAAATTGTTGTCTTAAGTTCAAAATTCCTGGGAACAGGAATGAATTTTTTGCTTGACTTATTTGACAATTAAAGATTATTTTCACAATGTTTAGACCTCCATAAGGAGCATGATGCCGGGACACCGGAAATATAAGGAGGGACCGACCTTGGCTTTTGAAATTCCCAAACAGATTTACTCTGGCGCAATTAAACCTGTGACCATCGGCAAAGGCGCTAAGGCCATCACATTAGGGGGGGAGACATCCTACCCCTTTTATGTTTTTGAAGGGGTAATGCCCAACAAACCCCGGGTGGCCATGGAAGTATGGGACGTGAACCCTGGTGAGGATTGGGCCGCACCAGCCCTGGAACCTTTCAAGGATGTGGCCGGAGACCCGGTAGCCTGGGCCCAAAAATGCGTTAATGAGTATGGCGCGGAATCGGTGGCCCTGATCCTGGTGAGCACCGATCCCAACGGGCAGAATGCTCCGGCGGAAGAGGCGGCGGCGACTGCCAAAAAAGTGGCGGCGGCCATTGACGTACCCCTGATCGTTTACGGCACCAGCAACGTGGAAAAAGACGCTGAGGTGCTGCGGGCCGTGGCCGAGGCCTGCGACGGCTTTCAACTTACCATCGGCCCGGTGCAGGACAAGAATTACAAACAGATCGGCGCCGGCGCTTTGGCTTACAATCACACCATCGTCGCCAACAGCCCCATCGACGTCAACTTGGCCAAACAGTTGAACATCCTCCTGGGCCAGCTTGGGGTGAAGGACTCCCATATCCTGGTGGATCCCACCACCGGCGGTTTGGGCTACGGCATGGAGTATGCCTACTCCGTCATGGAGCGGGACCGCATGGCCGCCCTGACCCAGGAAGATGATAAGCTGCAGCTGCCCATCCTCAACTATGTGGGCCAGGAAGTCTGGAAGGTCAAAGAGTGCAAGCAGACTAACGCCGAAGCGCCGCAACTGGGTGACCAGACCAAGCGGGGCATCCTGATGGAGGCCATCACCGCGGTGTCTCTGCTGCTGGCCGGGAGCGACCTTCTCATCCTGCGGCATCCGGAAGCGGTTAAACTGACCAAATCCATGATCCAGGAACTGACCGCCTAAGGCGCTGGCGCCACCCTGGAATAGATCATCCATCGCACTCAGGGCCCAACCCCCATCGTTTTCTGCGCCAACTTGGAGGTTAATCACGGGTGGGGGGCTCTGTCTTTCGAGGGGGGCCATGAAGGTCGCCTCTTAAAGTAAGAAACTGGAGGAATATTTTAATGGCTGAGTTAGAGTTGGAAAAACTATCCATGGACGTGGCGGCCCAGGAGATGTTGAAGAAGGCCCAGGCGGAGGGTATAGAAACGATATTCGACCGCGCCAAAACCATGAAGCCCTGCCCCATCGGGGCCGAAGGCGCCTGCT
>JAKAKP010000020.1 GCA_021813445.1 Deltaproteobacteria bacterium | reverse complement strand
GATCCTTTCCTGAATCTCTTCCTTGGAAAGGTGGGGGATGCTTTTGGTTATATTTCCCATGACTGCCCCCTTAATGATTTTGGAGCAGTCTATCATATTACTCATTAGAACGCAACTTGGTATAAAATGATTGCGTTTACAAATTTCGTGCTAAAATACATAACTTTCAACATTATTATTTAGGAAATCGAATGGCTCTACTGGGCGAAGCAATAGTTGAAGAATGGCTTAATAGGAGTGGTTATTTCACTATTCGCGGGATTAAGCTTGGTATCCACGAGATGGATATCTTAGCAGTCAGACTTAAGAACGGGCATCCGACCGAGCTTAGACATATTGAATGTCAAATTTCTTTCAAAGCTGTTTCATGGATAACACCCGCCACGGCCGAAATGCAAAGGACTGGCTGGAAACCGTATTCCACTAAACCTCGACCAAATGAGGTGATTTCAAAATGTGTGTCTGTCTGGATAGAGAAAAAGTTTCTAATGCCTGAAAAGCATAAAATGCGGCAACGGTTATGTTCTGGCGAATGGTCAAAAGAATTAGTTCTCGGCAAAGCAAAATATCAGATAGAAATAGATGAACTTCAAAAACAAGGGATCCAAATCATAAGATTCGAAGATGTTTTAAGAAGTTTGATGTGTAAAGGCGAAGTTATATCTCGCGCCGTTGGCGGCGATATTTTTGAGCTTATGAATTGGTTGTCTAATATCGATATGAACGATTGAGATAACTGGATTATACACTCCCCCCAGCATAGGGGCGATTTACGGCCCGCCCAGGAACCGCAGCAGCCGCGTCCAGAGCTTTTCTCTCCCCTCGCGGGTCACCGCGGAGAACCACAAAAACTCCTCCCCTTTTACCCCCAACGGGGCCAGGGCCGCGGCAATTTGTTTGAGTTGTTTGCCTCGCTCCCCTTGCTTCAGTTTATCCGCCTTGGTCAACACCGGGATGAGCGGTATCCCTTGGTCCCGGAAAAACTCCCAGAGAAATAATTCCTCCTGGCCGGGGACGCGGCGGCCGTCCTGGAGGAGGACCACCGCGGCCAGGCTCTCCCGCGTGGCCAGATAGTCCATCACCAGGCGGCCCCACTGCGCCTTCAGGCTCTTGGAGACCGCGGCATAGCCGAAGCCGGGGAGATCCACGAAATACCAGCGCGCGTTGATGAGAAAGAAATTCAGGGCCTGGGTGCACCCCGGGCGGCTGCTGGTGCGCACCAGATTGCGGCGGCCCAGGAGGCAGTTGATCAACGATGACTTTCCCACGTTGGAGCGGCCCAGAAAGGCCACCTCCGGGCGGTCGCCGGGGGGCAGTTGCCCCGGCTGGTGGACGCTGAGGAAAAACTCGGCGGCGGTGATTTTGGGGATGGTCATAGTGGGTTTAAAAACCTCAATTCTCCCAAAGTATAGCAAGCGGTCCCGGCTTGGGAAAGTTCCAAGTTCCAGGTTCCAAGTTCCAATTCTGGCAATTCGATGGCGAGAATGGTCTATCCCCCCCTGCGCACCTTTATCTGACCATCGGCAATGGCAACTTTTTTCAGAGGTTCACCCAGTAAAAATTGCCATTTGAGAATTTTTCTATAAAATCCGAATAATTAAAACATAAGGAAAAAATCCTGGGGGTGGGGTGCGGATGCATGCAGCCACATGGGGAAAACCCTAAAAAGTCGGAATTTGAGCCGCTGGAAGCAGGACTGGTGCGCTCCCTGGTGGAACGCATCCAGGACCTCCTGCCCCTGCCCCACACGGTTAACGCCATCCTGGAGGCAGTCAACGACCCCTATGCCTCCCTAAGCCGGGTGTCGGAGGCCATCCTCAGGGACCAGGCCCTCACCGCCAAGGTCCTGAAACTCATCAATTCCGCCTACTACGGCATGCACACCCAGGTTACCACTGTCTCCCATGCCGTCAATCTCCTGGGCCTCACCAAAATCAAGAACCTGGCCATGGCCATCTCCCTGGCCGAAGGCCTCTATCGCTTCTCCGGTCTCCCCTTCGGCCGGGGGGCCCTGTGGCACCATTCCCAGGCCTGCGGGGTGGCCACCTCCCTGCTGGCTTCAGCCGCGGGCTATGCCAATCCCGAAGAGGCCCTGATCGTAGGCCTGATCCATGACATAGCCAAGGCCCTGTGGACCGAACTCTTCCCGGAGAGGTTTCTGGCTGCCATCAAGGCGGTCCATCTGGAAGGCCGCGATCCCCTGGAAATGGAGATCAAATATCTCGCCGTGCCCCACGCCACCGTGGGCGCCTGGATGATAGAGAAATGGCAGCTTCCGGAGATTTTTCAGAAAGCCGTGGCTCTGCACCACCAGCCCCTGGTGCAGGAGCTCGATCCTCCTCTGTTATTGCTGAGCCGGGCCCTCTATCTGGGCAATCAGATGGCCAAACTCCTGAACCTGGGGGAGGGGGGCAATTACCGTCTGGGTGCGCTGCCCGGGGAGTTGCTCCAGGACCTGAGACTCTCCCGGGAGCAAGTGGCGGCGCAACTGCAGGCCCTGCCCCAGGCCTTCTTTGATTTTGTGGAAGAGCTGAAACTGGAGAAGGCCCAAAATTCCCGTCTCGATACCCTGGTGGAGTGGCTCCGGGCCCGGGAAGTCATCCTCCTGGAAGAAGATCAAGGTCTGGGCCCGGGAGCCCTGTTTTTCGAGGCCTTTGCCGCCCGGACCCGGGTTCACTCCCTAGAAGACTGGCCGGAAGCCTCTGGAAGCGACAGTGTTACCTTTTTCTGGGAAGGAGACCGCCCCAACGCGGTGCTCGCCCGCTGGCAGGCAGCCGCGGCTGCAATTCCCGGAAGCAACTGCCTCCTCTTTTGCCATCAGCCTCTGCCTGCCCCGCCGGCATCGCCTCCAACTCCCGGCCTCCACTTCCTTGGTCCCGAGTGGCGGCTGGAGGATCTTGGCAAGATCCTGCTGCCGGAGAGGGTTGCTTGAATGGGAAAATCCCCCGGGAGCAACAGCGGAGTAACTCGGTCCGGCAAACGGCCAGCGGCCCCGGGCAAAGAGCAGCGCGCCATCATGGTCGCCGGCGCCACCCCCGCGGCCCGGGAATGCGCGGCCACCCTCACGGCCGCGGGCGTGCCGGTCCGCCGCGCCCGGAACTGGGTCCAGGTTCTGGAGCAATTGGAAGATGAGGAACTGGCCCTCCTGATCCTGGATCCCCGCCTCAAAGGCATGGGGCTCCTGGAAGGGCTGCGGCTGGTCCGCAAAATGAACCCGATCCTGGCGCCCCTGGTGTTGGGCCCCCTGGCCCTGGAATCCCAAGGGGAGGTGCTGCGGGTGGGCGCGGAGGGCGTATTGCCCGGTGACTTGCCCGGGGCGATGCTGGTGGACTATATCCGCAGTTATAGACAACGCCAGCGTTGGCGCCGGGAAAATGCCCGGCTCCGGACCCGCATCCTGGAAAGCGAAGCCTATCTGGCCCGCATTCTGGACCATCTGGATGAAGGCATTATCACCACTGATTTCACCGGACGGGTGTTGGCCGCCAACCAGGTGGCCCGGAAACTCTGCCATCTGCCCCCCGGTCCCCTGCAGGCCCAGGCCCTGGAAGGCGTTTCTTTTACCGGTGAAGGCCTCAATAATCTGGCGGCAACCGTGGCCCGGGTCTTGGAGGCCGGGTCCTATGAAGGACGCTTCCTCCTCAGTCCGGCAGGGAGTACTCCTTTTCCCATCTATTTCCGGGGCACCGTCCACCGCCTGGAAGGAGGGGAACTGGAGACCATCCTGGTCTTGCGGGACCTGACGGCCCAGGAGGAACTGGAGCTGCGGGTGGAAGAGAGCGAACGCCTGGCCGCGTTGGGCCAGATCGCCGCGGGCATGGCCCATGAAATCCGCAACCCGGTGCAGGCGGTGGGGGGTCTGGTGCGCCGCCTGGAGAAGCGCCTGGCCCCCGATGACCCGGGCCATACTTACATCTCCGCTATCCAGGGAGGCATCCAGCGGATGGAAGCCATGGTCCGGGAAATCGATGAATATCTCAAGTACGTGCGGGCCTCCCGGGACCAATTCTCGGTAATGAAGCTGGAAAACGTGCTCAACGCGGCCCTGGCCCGGGTCCATAATGAATTGGACCTGTCGGCCATCCGCCTGGAAACCGGGCCTATCGCCCCCCTGATGATTCACGGGGAGGCCCTGTCCCTGGCAGAGATGTTTTTTCAGATTCTGCGCAATGGGGTGGAGGCCATGCCCCAGGGGGGCGCCCTCAGCCTCCGGGCCTGGTCTGAGGGCGGCAAAGCCGCCATCCAGGTCACCGACAGCGGCCGGGGCATACCGCCGGAGAACTATGCGAGCATCTATCATCCTTTCTTTACTACGAAGATGGCGGGCGCAGGCATGGGCCTCACCAAGGTCTATATGATCGCCCAGCAGCACCGGGGCCAGATCGAAGTGGACAGCCACCCGGAGGGGGGCACTACCTTTATCGTGCGCCTGCCGTTGGTCGCTGGACTGTAGGCAAGTTCAGTTTTGATGATTTTGGGAAAAGAAACGGTCCAAGAGTGCGTAAAATCTTATCTATTATTTTATAACTAATTGAGTATTATATCATTATTATCCCACCAAGCCGATGATATTAATCAAATGATTATTGCGCATAATGTCTCAGTCTATGTCTAATGCAATTATACCAAAGTCGTCATCAGTTCTATGCATTCTGCTACAGTGGATATCGTATTTGAATTTTATCAATATTTTTCTTATTAAATTTATATCATCTTCAGATGTATTAAGACCAAAACATATATGTTGCAAATAAGACTTATCAATTGACACTATTCCAGAAGTCTTTCTAATCATACGCCATTCATCCTCATATCTCCAGCATCTATCTTTGATTGTCAAAACTGTTTTAAATATTTCTTCAAAAGCGCGATTATATATTTTTTCATTTGCTGGTAATCTTTGGAACCACTCAGTTAATTGATTAAAACCATACTTCACCGGCAGCCCACCAATTATTTTATTTACATTAAAAAATTCGGTTGATGGTGCGGCATAAATTAAACAAAGACCTTTGTGTGCATCTGCATAATGAGACCATAGTAATGAGCAATTCAATACTTTTGGATTGCTACAAGCTGAGAAAACGCCCCAGTCTTTCCTAATTTGTTTATGAACCTTGTTAATCTCATTTATCAGCTCATTATTAAGAAGCGTTTCTAATGTTTGTCGCCCTGAACTTGACGATTGCGAGATTGCCTTTCTTAATGATTTTTCAATGTCAACGTTACAATCAAATGGGTCATTTAATTCGTCAGGGCGTGCAAAATATATTTGACTATGTACAAGTGAATCTATCAAAAACTTGTCAATTTTTTTTAAATTTGAGAATTGCTTCCATAACTTCAATCTTATTTTGTTGAAAGATAATGTATGTCCATTGCACAAGAAGTCAGCTTAATTTGTCTTTTCCTTCCGACCTGAATGTCTTAGCTCCTTTGCGAGTCATATAAAGATCTTCATTTTTATCGTATGGTCCGACATAAGGCTTGCCTTTCATTATAAATTCTTCTCCCTCAATTACGCTTTCCCTATCACGTATCTTTTGCCTGTTTCTACTCTTTTCTATTGCTATTGATATGATGTTAATAGTTGCGCCAAATAAAAATATCAATCCAGCTATCAAGAATATTAGTAGAACAAGTACCCATCGTATAAGATCAGGGGGAAGTGTAATTCCGAATATATCCTGAATTACCTTGCCTATGATGAAGGTCATTATTATGCCCCTCTGATAATAATTGGCAAGATAGCTACTATATCAAATTATAATCATAACAAGGGGGCTTGCTATAGCGAAAAACTAGACCTATTTTAAAGAAATTAAAGCCCATGTGTCAATGCAAATGGTGCTTGAACAATATAGAATACTTGAGAATTTGAAAAAGTAAAGGTGACGCTGATCGGCCGTTACCCATAAAGCCCCCCTCCCCCCGGTGGGAGGGGTTGGGGGGAGGGGGGCGATTTGGACAATTAGCTGCGACCATCCCAAAGACGCCACCCCCACCCCGGCCCTCCCCCCTCAAGGGGGAGGGAGAAAAGATTGCGCTATCTAGGAGAGATATCCCTGTCACATACACTAATCCCTTATTACTGACCACTGACCACTGACCACTGGCCACTAATCCCTGCCCCTTGATACCTGGCCCCTGGCCCCTGGTCCCTGACCCCTGGCCCCCTTCCCTGCCCCCTGGCTTGACGGGTCCGCCATTTACAGGTAAAGATATGCCCATGTCTCAGTTGCGGGAAAAATTCTCTCTGGCCTTCGGCTTATGGTTCCATTTCTGGCTGGTGCTCATCACCATTATCTGCGGGATCGCGGCGATCTGCGCCAGTTTTCTGGACCGGACCGGGAGTTTAGTGCAGCGGGTGGCCTGGAGCTGGGGGCGGTCTCTCCTGTGGGTGGGCCGTATCCCGGTGCAGGTGCAGGGCCTGGAAAATCTGGCGCCCGGCCAGAATTACGTCTTTGCGGCCAATCACCGCAGCAACTTCGATATTTACGTCTTACTGGGTTACTTGCCGGGAATCTTTGCCTTTGTGGCCAAAAAGTCCCTCTTTCAGATACCCCTGTTCGGCCAGGCCATCCGCCGCCTGGGCTGCGTGCCCGTGGACCGGGACAACATCCAGCAGGCCATCCATTGCCTCAATGAAGCGGCCGCCAAGATCAGAGACGGAAAATCCATGATCATCTTCCCGGAAGGCACCCGGGCCACCACCGCCGAACTTTTGCCTTTCAAAAAAGGCGTCTTTATCATGGCCCTGAAAGCCGGGCAGCCGGTGGTGCCGGTGGCCGTGAACGGCACCCGCTTCGTGCAGCCCCGGAGTTCCCTCCGGGTCAGACCTGGAAAGGTGCAGGTGGTGGTGTGCTCCCCCATTTTTCCCCAAAACTTCCGCCGCAAGGAAGAACTGATGGCCGCGGTGCAACAGAGCCTGGCCGCGGCCTACGATCCTGACTTCCCTTATGGCCCCGGAGGCGCCCACGGCTAACTGGGTAGACCTGACCTTTCTGGGGGGCGTGGGCGAGATCGGCCTCAACCTGATGACCGTGGAGACAGCGGATCATCTGGTGGTGGTGGACGCGGGCCTCATGTTCCCGGAAGACCATATGCTGGGGATCGACATCGTCATCCCCGACTTCTCCTATCTCCGGGAACGCCGGGACAAGCTGACCGGCCTGGTGCTGACCCACGGCCACGAGGACCACATCGGCGCCATCCCCTTCCTGCTCAAGGAGATGGAACTGTCGGTTTTCGGCACCCCCCTGACCCTGGCCCTGCTCCGGGAGAAGCTCAGAGAACACGGCCTGCTCAATGACGCCGATCTCCGGGAGATTCACCCCGGGGAGCACCTGACCCTGGGACCCTTTGAGTTCGAGTTCATCCCCGTGCCCCACTCCATCGTCGATGGGGTGGGTTTTGCCCTGCGCACCCCCCAGGGGGTGTTGATCCACTCCGGGGATTTCAAGGTGGACCAGACCCCGGTGGCGGGCGCGGCCATGGACCTGAACCGCTTCGCCCACTACGGGGAGCAAGGGGTGCTGGCCCTGCTCTCCGATTCCACCAATGCCGAGCGCCCCGGCTACACCCTGTCCGAACGGGAGATCGGCTCCACCCTGGAGGAGTTCATCCGGGAGGCCCCGGGCCGGGTGATCATCGCGGTCTTCGCCTCCCACGTCCCCCGGCTGCAGCAGATCGTGCGCCTGGCCGCCAAACACGGGCGCAAGGTCTTGTTCAACGGCAAGTCCATGCTCACCAACACCAGGATCGCCAAGGACTTGGGCTATCTGGAAATCCCCAATGGCATGGAGATCAACGTCGGGGATTTAAAGGATCTGCCGCCCGAGAAGACCATCATCGTCACCACCGGCAGCCAGGGGGAGCCCATGAGCGCCCTGGCCCGCATCGCTCTCGAGGCCCACAAGCAGATCCAGATCCAGCAGGGCGACCTGGTGATCCTCTCCTCCAAGTTCATCCCCGGCAATGAGCGGGCCATCACCACGGTGATCAACAACCTCTACCGCCTGGGCGCGGAGGTGGTCTACCAGCAGGTGGCGGACATCCACGTCTCCGGCCACGCCTCCCAGGAGGAGCTGAAACTGCTCCTGAATCTGACCAGGCCCCGCTACTTCATCCCCATCCACGGGGAGATGCGCCACCTCATCAAGCACGCCCACCTGGCCCGGGCCGTGGGTATCCCCGAAGAAGGGCTGATCCTGGCGAAAGACGGCGACCAGGTGCGCTTCGCAGACGGCCGGGCCTGGATCAACGACCGGGTGGAGGTGGGCCGGGTCTTCGTGGACGGCAAGGGCGTGGGCGACGTCTCCCGCATCGTGCTCCGGGACCGGCGCCACCTGGCGGGGGACGGCCTGGTCATCGCCCTGGTGGCCGTGGACCCCAGCACCGGCACCATAGCCTCCGAGCCGGACCTCATCACCCGGGGCTTCGCCCTGGAAGAGGAACAGGCCCCTTTGCTGGAGCAGGCCCGGAAGGTCTTCCGGGAGATCGTGGAGCACAGCCTCCGCGAACCCAACCAGGACTGGCTGGAAATCCAGGCCCAAACCGGCAAGGCCCTGCGCAAACTCTTCTTCAAGGCCCTGGAACGCCGGCCCATGATCCTGCCGTTGATTTTGACGCTGTGAGAAGAATTAGCGTGGGCGGCCTCTTATCCGCTCTCTGCTTGTGGATTAGAAAGAAGGAAGCAAAGTGCCTAATGTTCAATGATATGGCAGAACTAAATGGCAGAAAAAACCGGTATTTTCATCTTAATTCCACAATATCAAAAATAATTGAGACACCGAGGTTTTTTTGAAGATAGCTTGAATGGTGTGGTTCGCCGTGACGCCGGTGAAGGTGTAGCTGCGCACTGGGCCGATGGAGACATTATCCACCAGCACCGCAGCCACACGGTATCCCTTGTTGGGAGTGATGTTGAAAGTCTGGTTGCTGCCAGAAGTTACAATTGCAAGGCCAGAAGGGGAAATCGCGCCGCCCGCACCGGCGCTGGCGAAGATGTCCACCAGGGGGGAATTCCACCAAGATCCCGGGACCTGCGTCGGCGTGTGCCGATCTGTCCTGTCCCCCAGGCCCAACTGGCCAGAGTAATTATAGCCCCAGGCCCAGAGAGAGCCGTCGGCCTTGAGCCCCAAGCTATGTTGCCAGCCGGCCACGGAGACAAACCCGGGGCCCACCTGGACCGGAGAATCGTGCTCGTTGGTGTCGCCCAGGCCCAACGCGCCATAGGCATTCCAGCCCCAGGCCCAAAGGGAGCCGTCGGCCTTGATCCCTAAGCTATGATCGTATCCGCCAGCGATCACAGGTTTTATTCCAGCCGTGGCGCCGCCGGCCGGCCGGAAAACCAGAATAAGGCCGCAAACCAGGAACCATACCGGGAGGAAATAGCGGGACTTCATGGTCTTTGCCTCCATTCAAGTAAGGCAGGGCCAATATTGGTGAACAATTTGTGAGAATGCTTTCACTTTGATTTAACTAAAGAGCAAAGAAAATGTAAAGAAGATTCTCCACTAAATAAAATACTTATATAAACTGGCTTATAGAAGAATGAAATTGAGCTTACTTGTCATTCTGTGGAAGCGCATCGACCGAAGAATCTCGTGTTGGGGACGTCTAGTACCATGTAACAATTATAGTTTCGGATAAAGGTGCTTAAGCTTTATCCTGGCATCGGCGGTAGAGAAACGCCAATTTATTTTTGATTGTCGGTTGTTCCGGTCATTCTCCCAGGCGGCAAT
>JAKAKP010000042.1 GCA_021813445.1 Deltaproteobacteria bacterium | reverse complement strand
CCCCTGGGGCCTGTGGGTCAGCTTCGACATCCTGGCCGGGGTGGCCCTGGCCGGCGGCGGCTTCACCATGGCCGCCGCCATCTATATTTTCAATCTGAAGAAGTTCGAGCCCCTGCTGCGGCCTGCCAAGCTCTCGGCCTTCCTGGGCTACATGATGTTCATCGTCGGCCTCTTCTTTGACCTGGGCCAGCCCTGGCGCATCTGGCACCCCATGGTCATGTGGAACCCCCACTCCGTGCTCTTTGAGGTGTCCTGGTGCGTCATGCTCTACACCACGGTGCTGGCCATCGATCTGTTCATCATCGGCCTGGAGCGCTACGGCAAGGAGTCCTGGATCAAGTTCTTCCGGGACATCTACCTGGTCCTGGTGGTGGCCGGCATCATGCTTTCCACGCTGCACCAATCCTCCTTGGGGGCCTTGTTCCTGCTACTGCCCGAAAAGATGAGCGACCTGTGGGCGACCCAAGCCATCGGGCCGCTGTTCTTCACCAGTGCGGTCATCGGCGGCATGAGCGTCATCATCCTGGAGAGCCTCATCAGCGCCCGGGTCTACAAGCGTCAGCCGGAAATGGACATCCTGCCGGATTTCAGCAAGGGCTTAGGTATCGTCCTGCTGGTCTACTTCGCCATGAAGGTGACGGACCTCTATGCCCGGGGCGTTACGGTCTGGGTCCTGGATAAGCCCCACTTCTTCTTCTTCCTGGAACTTTTCGGGACCGTGACCTTGCCGGCCCTGATGCTGATCTATAAGGAGGTGCGCCAGAGCCAAACCGGCCTCTTCTGGGCCGCGGGCCTGGCGGGCTTCGGGGTGGTGCTGAACCGTTTCAACGTCAGCCTCACCAGCTACGGCGGCTACCGGCAGTTCAGCTACTTCCCGTCCTTCGTCGAGATCATCATCACCGTTGCTCTGATCGCCCTGGGTATCGTCATCTTCGACCTGGGCCGGAAACTCCTGCCCATCTACAAGTCGGAACTGAGCGGCAGCGCACATTAAGAGCTTGGGGGAGGGCCAGGGACTAAAGGCGGGCGGGGACGCCCGCCCTACGGGTCCCTGCCCTCCCTCACACTCCCTCCCAACCCGCATATCGACCTGGGCAGTCCGGGGCATTACCCCCGACTGCCCGGTCGTTTTATAAAACCTAATAAGGGGTTGGGGGAGGGAGTTTGAGGGAGGATTGTCTGCGGGCCCACGGCCCCTGGCCTCATCCCTCAATTTTTTGTCTAGCGCGTCAGCCAGCGGCGGTCCCGGACGGTGACAAAGGCGTACGGGTAGATCCATTGCAGGAGGAAGAAGGCGTAGTAGCTGTAGATCACGCCGTAGATAAAGTCCAGGTCCCGCTCCAGCCAGAGGTAATAGAGGAGGTTGAGCAGGGAGGCCAGACCCAGGGCGGTGAGGAATTTAAAGAGCATGGAGGGGTAAACCGCCAGGGAGGCCGCCAGCGCCCCGAAAAAGAGGAGGGTCAGCGGATACTCCAGTTGGGCCAGGACAAATTCCAGGATGGGCATCAGCCGGTATCTGGCGCGATAGCGGGTAAAAAGATAGCCCAGCTGCACGCAGGATTCCCGGACGTTGCCCCGTTCCCAGCGCAGGTACATGCGGCAGACGCCGGCATAGGTCTCCGGCACCAGGGTATAGACCACCGCGGGGCGCTGGTACTAAGTGTAATAGCCGCGGCGGAGCACAAAATTGGTCAAGGCCCGGTCTTCGCTGTGGTGGCAGGGCGCGCCGAGAAAGGTCTGGCACCGCCAGTCCCCCAGGATGGGCAGCAGGGCCTCCCGCCGGTACGCAGACAGAGACCCGGGGGTGCACACAACGGCCCGGTAGAGGGACTGGGAGGCCCGGAGGTAATCCAGGTTGACGAAGCGCACGGCCTGCATCTTGCCCATCAGGCTCTGGTGGCGGTTAAAGACCTTGACGTTGCCCGCCACTGCACCCATCTGCGGCTCGGCCAGAAGCGGGGCCACCACGTGTCGGAGCGCATCTTTCTCGATGATGCTGTCGGAATCCAGGGTTATCAGAATTTCCCCGCCAGCCCGGGTAAAGCCGGCGTACAGGGCTTCCTTTTTCCCCCGGTTCACCGGAAAACGGATGGTTTTCAGGAGATGGGGAAGGCGTTTTCCCGCCCGGGCGATATGGTCCCAGGTATCATCCGTGGAGCCGTCATCCACACAGATGATTTCCAGGCGGTCCGCGGGGTAATCCGCGGCGGCCACGGAGTTAATAGCTTGCGCCACCATGGCCCCTTCGTTATACGCAGGAATAATCACGGTCAGCGACGGCAAAGGGCCCTGGGTTAGGGGGTAAGGCCGGTAGCAGGCCCAGAGAACGGTGCGGATGACCTGGAAAAGCAGCATCAGCAGGGCATAAGCGGCCCCCAGGGCCGGGAGAAAAGAGGCGTAGCCGCGGCTGCTGAAGAGTTGCAGGTAGGCCTGAAAAGAACCGAAGTAATAAGCTGCGGCCAAAAGCGCCGCCAGCAGGACCGGCACCAATAGCTTGAGCCCCCCATCCAGCCACTGCATCTTCCCTGGGGGAACCATGCCCCTGTCTCCAGGCCGGGCCTCCCGGGGGAGGCTCGGGGCGGTGTTAGCCATCCTGACCGTCTATCCTCCTAAACCAATAACATAAAAGCTTTTGGATAATTGTCAAATCCGCTTGTTGTTCAGCTTTTAGGATTATCTTATCCAAAATTCGCCATCAACATATATTTATAGGGGCGAACCTTGTGTTCGCCCTATTTGGGATTCGCCTGGGGGGGAGAAGGGAGAGGTGAGGCGTGTAGGGCGGCCGCAGCCGCCTCCAATCGAGCCTAAAATCTAGGTTTCGACAGTCTGTCAGGGGTGGGCGAGGACGCCCGCCCTGCTATCACCTGCCCCATGACCCTGTCAAAATATCGACAACTAGGCAAAGATTACCGCTGCCGCTATTGGCGGCCCTTCCGGAAATCCGCATAAATCCTGGATTTTGCATCTGGCACCGATATTGCTAGCTATTAGGGCAAATTCCCATAAGGAGATGCGGAGTGGAAATTTCTAGCCTTTATCCCCAGCAGACAATGACGTTGGACTCGGGGGTTGTCGATGACAAGGACGCGGTTGCCCACAAGGCAGCCCAGGAAGCCCTAAAAACCCTGACCCTAACCGACCAGACTTCTAGCGGTGAAGACCTGGTGGATCTGGTGACTAACCAGAATTTGGCCTCACCCGCCTCGCAAGAGATTGATTTGACCCAGGCCCAGCAGCTCCTGCAGCAGGTCCAGCAAAACTTGGGCGGTTCTAACCGCCAAGACCTGAGCGAGTTGTACCAATACGACCGTTTGCGGGAGATTTTGGCCCAGGTCGCGTCAGTGCAGTTCTAAAGTTAGCGGGAATTAATGTCGAATAAGAGGCCATCATGAAAATAGAAGATCTACTTTCACAAATCATAACGCCGAAGACTCCGGAAGCCAAGCCCGCGGCCGGAGAGGCAAACTTTGCCCAACAGTTGCAGGAGATCATGGCTGCTGCCCAAGGGACTACGGAGACCCAGGCCCCTGCGGCCCTGGGCAACGTCTCCGCCATCTCCCAGGTAAGCGAAGTCAACAACAGCCCCAGGGCGGTGCTGGACCTGGTCCTCTCCCACCTGGATAGCTACCAGCAGGCCCTGGGCAGCTCGGATGCAACCTTGAAACAGGTGGCTTCCCTGGTGCAGACCCTGGAGCAAGACAGCCAGCGGCTCCAGTCCCTGTCCCAGAACCTGCCCGCGAATTCACCGCTGAAACAGGTGATGGACGAAACCGCGGCCCTGGCTTATACGGAGAGTTTCAAATTTAACCGGGGCGATTACGTCTGAGGTGGGAAAGCCTGTCCCCCTGAGAGGATGAGAGCGCCGTCCTGAAGGCGGTGATCTCCACCTCTACCCCCCTCGGGGGACAGGCGCGACAACGGACAAATGCCGGGATGGCCCGGCCCGGTAACCATTCCTCAGAGGCCCGGCCCTCTCCCCGTTTAGGGCTTGCTGACGCTAGGCCAACCAGCGCCGGCCTTGCCGCCGACTGCGGCTGACCACTTCTTGTAGCATCCGCCAGACACCCTGGCGCTTCCCCGGCTTTTTCTTTTCCCCGCACCCTCTCCTTGGCAAGCCCTGGTTTTTGTCCTATATTCTGATGCCACACCCCAGTAACACGACCATTCTCTTGAGGGCGCGGACCCAGGTGTTGGCCCTGGCTTGGCGGCGCACACCCGACTGCGCCTCTGACACTTCTTACTTTTGGAAAGGAAATCTATGGATGCTTGTATTTTCTACCGCATTGTCGCCGGGGGGCTTCCCGCCGTGAAGGTGATGGAAACTCCCCGGGTCCTGGCCTTCCTGGACATCGCGCCGGTGAACTACGGCCACACCCTGGTCATCCCCAAGGAGCACCATGAAAATCTCCTGGACCTGCCGGATGACCTGTGGACGGAGATGGGCCGGATCTCCCGGCAGGTGGCCCGGGCCCTGCAAAAAGCGCTATATGCCCGGGGGTTCAATATCGGCATGAACAACTTCGAAGCCGCGGGCCAGGAAGTCTTCCATGCGCATGTGCACGTCATTCCCCGCTATACCCACGACGGCCTCCATCTCTTCCCCCAGGGGACTTATCAACCCGGGGACATGGAGAAGGTGGGACAACAGCTCCGGCAGGCCCTGGGAGGAAGGTAGGGGCACAGCTTGCTGAGCCCCTCTATAATCCCTTATCAGGCTTGGGCTTCCAGATTAAGGCATTCCTGCAACAGCCCGGTCTGGGGAGATATAAGCACTGGCATTCCATCCAGAGAAGACACCGGCATCACTCCCATCAGCGAGTTAGTCAGCCAGATGCCAGAGGCCAGGGACAGCTGCGCGGGAGTGGTAGGAACCGTGGTGAGAGAGAGTCCCTGCCGGGCCAGACCCCGGCCCAGGGCGCCGATGGTCACCCCGGGCAAGGCGCTGGCGGCCAGGGGCGTATGAAAATTGCCGTCCCGGGCATAGATCAGGCTGGTGGCCGCGCCTTCGGACACGAGGCCGTCCGCCTCGAGGATCAGGGCCTCCTTGGCCCCCTGGTCCAGGGCATACTGCCGGGCCGCCAGATAGAACAAATAATTGAGGCTCTTGTGCCGGCCCAGAAAAGTGGTGCGGCGCTCCGGGAAGGTGGCCAGCGGCCAGCCCCGGGCGTACTCTTCCGGTGCGGGAGGACTGTAGGGCTGGGCCCAGATCACCAGGGTGGGCCAGGTTTCCTGGGGCAACCCCAAGCCTGAGGCCTCACCCCGGGTCAGGAGAATTTTCACCCGGGCTAGACCCCGCTCCAGGCCGTTGGCCGCCAGCACCTGGTGGAGGCGCTTCTCCCAGGAGAATTTTTTGGGGAAAGGTATGCGAAAGGCCTGGGCGGAGGCCTTCAGCCGGGCCAGGTGCTCCGGCATGAATAAAATTCGCCCGTCTTCGGCCCGCAGGGTTTCGAAAAACCCGTCCCCATAGAGAAAGCCCCGGTCATTGACGGACACTGCGGCTTGGTCCAGGAGCACCAGTTCTTCATTCAGCCAGACATACTCGGATTTTTTCATAGGCCGTACAGTTGCATTGATCATTGGCCAAAGCTAGTGATCATGAATCAGTAGCCAATGAGCAGAGGTTACAAATCATTTCAAAATCTATTTCCGGAGTCAATTATCACAAACCCGGATAAGGTTAATGAGGAACGAATTCCCCCCCTTTGAAAAAGGGGGTAGGGGGGATTTATCAGCGCCTGAAAATCCCCCTAAATCCCCCTTTTTCAAAGGGGGACTTAAAAGCAGTTCCCCCAATCTGTTTCTGGTTGATAGCATATGTGCATCCCGAAAAAGGTCTTGCAGCAGGTTCTCGTGATTAGTTTTTCTGGCCCCTGGTCCCTGCCCCTTATCCCGCGCTCTCCCCGCCAATCACCCCGAATAAGGTGCGGCCCTTATGGAGGGTCTCTTCGTATTCCGCGGCTTCGTCGGAGTCGTAGACGATGCCGCCGCCCACGGCAAAATGGGCCATACCCTGGGAAATGATGGCGGTGCGGATGGCCACGTTCAGGTCCAGGTTGCGGTGCAGCCCCAGGTAGCCGATGGCCCCGGTATAGACGTGGCGCACGTGGGGCTCCAGTTCGTCAATGATCTCCATGGAGCGGATCTTGGGGCAGCCGGTAATGGACCCCCCGGGAAAAGTGGCCCGGAGGAGGTCCACGTGGCTGCAGCCGGCCCGTACCCGGCCGGTGACGATGGAGACCAGGTGATAGACGTTCTGGTAAGCCTCCAGGCGTTTGTGCTCCTGCACCTGGACCGTGCGGGCCTGGCAGACCTTGCCCAGGTCGTTCCGGAGCAGGTCCACGATCATGGAGAGCTCCGCGTCATCTTTACGGCTTGCCGCCAGTTCCCGGCGCAGGGCCTCGTCCTCCGCCGGGGTCCGGCCCCGGGGGCGGGTCCCCTTGATGGGCCGGGTCTCCAGGTAATCTTCCCGCCGGAACAGGAACCTCTCCATGGAAGTGGAGAGGATGACAAAATCCTGACAGTTAAGATAGGCATAAAAGGGCGCGGGGTTCAAGGCGAAAAGACGGAGAAAGAGACGATAGGCCTCCCCCTGGAAAGGAAAGGAAAAGCGCTGGGACAAATTGACCTGATAGACGTCCCCCTGGCGGATGTATTCCCGGACGCGGCTGACGCCCCGGAGATAGGCCTCCCGGCTGAAATTGCTTTGCAGAGGCCCCACCTGGTAAGGTCCGGGTTCCTCCCCCAAGGGGGGGAGGGCCGCGGCGGAGGCCCGCTGCCCGGCGGGGTCTTCGTAGACGACCTCCACCTGCCAAAAACGCCCCCCCCGGCGGTCGTGGACCAGCAGGCGCCGGGGAAAGGCCCAGACCATATCCGGGAGGTGTAAGTCGTCCACCGCGGTGGCGGGCAGGCGCTCCAGGTGGTTTTTCAGGTCATAGGCGAGAAAGCCCAGGCCCCCGGCGGCGCAGGGGAGCAGGGGGGAGGGGCCGGGCAGCTCCAACGCGGCCAGGATATCTCCCAGCACCGTAAATGGGTCAGCCTGGTGAATCTGTTCCTGATCGCCGCAACGCACGGCCACCTGGGTGCCCTTGGCCCGCAGCACCAGAAAGGGGTCCCAGCCCATCAGGGAATAGCCGGCGCAATCCAGGCCCCCGCCGCTCAAGAGCAGCATGGCATAAGGCTGATGCCTGAGGGGCGTAAAGAGCCCGGCCAGATCCTGCACCCCTGGCGGGGGCGCAAAGGGCGCCACCTCCACGTCTACGATTCGCCCGAACACGGCCGCGCCTTTAAACCCTTACAAGGGATTGGGGGAAGGGGTCTGGGGAAGGGGGACTAAGGTCCGCAGGCAGGACGCCGGCGCTACGGCCCTTAGCTCCCTTCCCCAGTCTCTTCAATCTTAAGAAATTTTCCGCCAGGGCGTGGCCGTGGGCGGTGAGGAAGGACTCCGGGTGGAACTGGACCCCGTGGAGGGGATAGCGGCGGTGGCTGAGGCCCATGATCACGCCGTCTGCGGTCCAGGCAGTGACTTCCAGTTCCGGGGAATGGGGGGCCGCCATCAGGGAGTGGTAGCGGGCCGCGCCAAAAGGGGAGGGAAGTCCGGCAAATAGGCCCCGGCCGTGATGGAAGACCTGGTGGCATTTGCCGTGCACCGGCAGCGGGGCCTTGACGGTGGCGCCGCCGAAGACTTCGTTGATGGCCTGGTGTCCCAGGCAGACTCCCAGGATGGGGACGCGCCGGTAAAAGTGGGAGATGACCGCTTTGCTGATGCCCGCCTGGGCCGGGGCCTTGGGGCCCGGGGAGATGCAGAGCCAATCGGGCTCCAGCGCCTCGATCCGGGCGAGACTCACCGCGTCGTGACGGTAAACCAGCACCTCCAGGTCAAACTCATAAAAGAGCTGCACCAGGTTGTAGGTGAAGGAGTCGTAGTTGTCGATCATCACCAAGCGCATGGTGGAGTTTTCCGTTTTCGGTTTACCGTTTTCCGTAAAAAGACAAAGAAATTCATCGCGTTTAGTACAGATCTGGCAGTTGCATCCTTGGCTGCGACAACCCCGCTAAAATAAAAAAAGCCACCCAGGGAGTCTGGGTGGCTTGCGCCTAGGCATAACTCTAGGCTCTATATACGCACCTTTCCGGGGGCTGTCAACTCTTTTCTGGCATGTTTGCCGGGCTATCCCTCCGAGCCGGGACTGTCAGCCGCATAATCGCGCCGCAGCATAGGTTTGCTTGCGGCCGCAAGTCTGCCTGCCCTCCGGGCGATTATCTTTATGGCCTGCCCTGGCTTTTCTCATATTGATCATAGAGATAGCCGCCGAGGAGACCTGCCCCAGCTCCCACGGCGGCACCGGTGCCCGGTGCTCCTGCCGCGGCGCCGATGAGTGCCCCGCCGGCAGCCCCAATAGCCCCGCCGCTCAACGTCCGTTGCTCGGTATAGGACATACCGGCGCAGCCACTCATAAATATGGCCACGATTATTAAGGTCAATGCCATTGATTTTCGCATATCCTGGTTCCTTCCCTTCTGGTGCAAATTTTTGCTTTTTCCCTGCCAGCTGCCTATGGCTAGGGGAGTCCGAGGCCCTTACAGCACTTGAGCATCACTTCGATCACCGGCATGGCCATTTTTTGGGGGTTTTCCCGGTAAAATTTATCTATCTCATCGACGATGATGTTGATGTTCTTATTCTTCCACTGATCTTCCAGGGCTCTGGTGATGGCTCCAGAACGTTTGCCGCTGGCGGCCGTCTCATAATCCGCCAGATTGCCCACTCCTTTGACAAAACCGATTTTGGTTTCCTGGGGCAGGTCTTTCCATTGAGTTCCATCCCAAAGCGTTGCTTTTTGACTCAGGGCCAGAGCCGGCAGGGACAGACCCAAAATCAGAAAAAGTCCAACAATCAACCAGGTTTTTCTCATGAGCCGATGCCCTCCTTTGTCGCCATTCAGGCAAATTGCTGGTGCAGTAAAGGAATAGTTAGTTTGGTTTCATTTCGGAAATGGTGCCAATTCTTCCCGCACACTTTTTTGCTTTATTAATGCCGTTATTTTTAACGGGCTATTCCCGATCAAAAAATTTGAATTTAAGCTAGGTATCTAAAGCAAAGTTGTCAAGCTTCCGGGGGCGGCGTCAGAATTTTGAAAGAAACAACGGAACTTGCAGGTGAAGGCTGGTGGGGCGGTGGCCGGTGGAGCAGATAACCTGTGCAAATAATGGAGAAGAGCCTCCTCTGAAAAGGTGTGGGGCGGGTGTCCTCGCCCGCCCCGCTAATCGGTATGCACCTGGGCCGCCACTGTAAACCTGTACGGAGCCGCGCCCAGGGAAAGATTGGATTTATCAGCGGGTCATCCAGCGGCCGTCCCGCAAGGTGAGGAAAGCGTAAGGTTTGGTCCACTTCAGGAAAAAGAAGGCGTAAAAAGTGAAAATCACGCCGTAGACGAAATCCATATCCTTTTCGGCGCTGATGTAATAAGCGGTGAGGACAAAAGAAACCACGGCCATCACCGTCAGGACCTTCACCAGCAGCAAGGGGTTCAAGATGATGTTGATCAGCAGGAGCGGGATGAAGATCACACCCAGGGGCAGATCCAGTTCCCGGATAAAGAAGTCGATGATGGGCAGCAGCCGGTGTTTCTGCCGGTAGCGTTTGAACATGAAGGAGAGCTGCACATAGCCTTCCCGCAAATTGGAGCGGTCCCAGCGCAGGATCATCTTCACCGTGCCTTTGTAGGTCTCGGGCACGGTGGTGTAAACCACCGCGGTGCGCTGATAGACGGTCTCATAACCCTG
>JAKAKP010000127.1 GCA_021813445.1 Deltaproteobacteria bacterium | reverse complement strand
ATTCAAGAGTTCTAGACATACCCATAAACTATGAAGGGACCGGTGGGGCGGGCCTCCGTGCCCGCCGGACGCCTGGCGGGCACGGAGGCCCGCCCCACCAACTTGGAACTTGGAACGTGGAACTCGGAACTCTATGGACGCCGAGACTAGCCGGGCCCAGGATTTCTTGCATCTTTTAGAACGAGCCAAGCGCGGGCGGCTCAAGATCTACCTGGGCTTTGCCGCGGGCGTGGGCAAAACCGTGCGCATGCTCAAAGAGGCCCACGCCTTGCAGCAGCGGGGCGTGGACGTAGTCCTGGCCTATATCGAACCCCATGGCCGGCCGGAAACCGCGGCACTGATCGAGGGCCTGGACCTCATCCCCCGGAAGCAATTCGAATACCGGGGCATCGTTGTGGAAGAAATGGACCTGGACGCGGTCCTGGCCCGGCATCCGGCCATCGCCATCGTGGACGAAGTGGCCCATACCAACGTGCCGCTGTGCCGCAACCGCAAACGCTACCAGGATATCCAGGAAATTGTCGATGCGGGCATCAATGTCATCTGCGCTTTCAATATTCAGCACCTGGAGAGTTTGAACGACCTGATCCAGCGGACCACCGGGGTGGTGGTCCGGGAGACCATCCCGGACACCTTTGTCAAAGAGGCCGACCAGGTGGTGACCGTGGACCTGTCGGTGGAAGACCTGCTGGAGCGCCTGCGGGGCGGCAAGATTTACGAGCAGGACAAGGTGCCCTGGGCCCTGGAGCACTTCTTCAAGATTGCCAATCTTTCCACCCTCAGGGAGCTGGCCCTCCTGGAAGTGGCCGAGAGCCTGGAGCGGCAGCCCCCTTCCGGCCCGGAGGAACTGGGCGGTCCCGGCAAGAAGCAGGCCCGGGCTATGGGCCGGGTGATGGTCTGCATGTCCTCGGGGTCGCCCCGGGCCAATACCCTGTTGCGCAAGGGTTCCCGCATGGCGGGGCGGCTTAATACCCATTGGTTCGTGGTCACCGTGGAAACCCCGGAGGAGGCTCCCACCCGCATCGACGCCGAGACTCAGCGGCACCTTCTGGAAAATATCGAGAAGGCCCGGGAATTGGGCGCGGAAATAGTGCGCCTCAAGGCCAAGGACCCGGTGCCTGCGCTCCTCGACTTTGCCCGCTCGCACGGGGTGGGGCATATCATTATCGGCCGCTCCCAGCAGCCTTGGTGGCGCAAGTTTACGGGACTGTCCCCGGCCTACCACTTAATTGAAGAAGCCGCGGGATTCGATGTGCATATCGTCTCTTTTGAGGAGGAAGAATAGGGGACATGCTGCTGCGGAACAAGATCCTCCTGGCCCAGGCGCCCATGGCCCTGGCTCTGATCCTCCTGGGAGTGATTGCGGTCACCACCATCGACCGGTTGGGCTCGGCTTCGGAGAAGATTCTCAAGGACAATTTCCGCAGCGTGCTGGCGGTGCAGCGGATGAAGGAGGCCATCGAAAGGATGGATTCCGCGGCTCTGTTCATGACCTTGGGACGGTTGAATGAAGGACGACAGATGGTCCTGTCTAACCACAAACTCTTCGAAGCAGAATTGGAGGTCCAGAAAAACAACATCACTGAACCCGGAGAACAAAGGGCCACGGATAAATTATCAGCTGCCTGGCAGGATTACACGGCCCTTTACGCCAAGTTCCAGACGGAAACCGCCGGGAAGGATATGGAAAAATTTTACTTTTCCCGGCTTTACCCCAAATTTCAGAAGGTAAAGGCGGAAGCGGAAGTCATTCTGGCCATGAACCTGGACGCCATGGTCCGGAAAAGCGACGCGGTGCGCCACTTCTCCCGGCGTCTGGATACGCTGATCACCCTATCCTCCATCGTCGCCGCCTTGGTTGGCATCATTGTCTCCATGATCATGACCGGGAAAATCGTCCGTCCCCTGTCCATCTTGACTCAGACTGCACGGCGCATCAAAGAGGGGGACCTGGGGGTCCGGGCCCGGGTGGCGGGAACGGATGAGATCGCGGTATTGGCCCAGGAATTCAATACCATGACCGACAGCCTGGAGCGCTACCGCACCAGTTCCCTGGGGGAGCTGCTGCTCATCCAGCAAACCTCCCAGGCGGCCATGGACAGCCTGCCCGACCCCGTAGTCTCCCTGGACCTCGAAGGCAAAGTCCTGGGAATGAACCGGGCCGCGGAAGCCCTCTTCGGCGCGGCGATTGCCGGCACTTTCGCCGAGTACCTGCGCTACCTCGATCCGGAGCTGACCGTAGCGGTGGAGAAGGTCCGCGGGCACGTTACTGCCGGAAAAGGCCCGTATATCCCGGAGGTCATCGGCGAGGCGGTCAGGACCACCCTGGGTGGTGGGGAGCGCTATTTTCTCCCCCAGGCCGCGCCCATTTTCGATGATTTGGGGAATCTGGCCAGCATCACCCTGATCCTCCGGGACGTCACCCCTCTGAGCAAGCTGGACGATATGAGCCGCAACCTCATGGGCACCCTGGCCCATGAATTCCGCACGCCTCTGACTTCCCTTCATATGGCCATCCATATCCTCCTGGAGCAATTGGGAGGGAGCCTCACCGAGAAGCAGCTCGATCTTCTCTATGCGGCCCGGGAGGACTGCGAGCGCATGCAGAACCTAGTGGACGACACCCTCAATATTATCCGCATCCAGGCGGGCAAGATTGAGCTGTTGCGGGTCAATGTGCGTATCATACCCCTGGTGGAAAACGTCATCAGCCAGCACCGCCTGCTGGCGGAAGAGCGAGAGCTCACTTTGACCCGGAAATTGTCCCCCCTATGCGATGAAGTCTTTGCCGACCCGGACCATTTGGAACTGGTGTTTGCCAACCTGATTATCAACGCGGTGCGCCATACCCCGGCCGGCGGGACCATAGAAATCCGCACCCTGCCTGCGGACGGCTATGTCCGGTTCGAAGTGGCGGACACCGGGGAAGGGATACCTGAAGAATATCAGGCCCAGATTTTTGACAAGTATTTTCGGGTGCCCGGCAGCGTCCGGGAAGGCACGGGGCTGGGGCTGAATATCGCCAAGAACATTATTGAAGCCCACGGCGGCCAAATCGGCGTGGAAAGCAAGCCCGGCCAGGGCAGCACCTTCTGGTTTACCTTGCCCCTACCCGGGGAACAACCGATAAACGGCAAGCTTTCGGAGAACGGCCAGCCGCAGACGGCCTGACAAAAATATTATCTCTTCAGGACTTTTAACGAAGACAGGGAAAGCAAAAACGAAAAACTGCAATAAAAGGCGCGACCTCAAGGGTGGCGCCTTTTTCTTGGCAGGCTGGTTGCCGATATTTCTAGTTGTTTATTAAATAATTATGTCTATCTTAAAGGCTGACGCGGCGGGGTCAGGCTCTGCGTCACAGCCGGGTAAATCCCCATATATGAGGTAAACAGGCATGTATCGCGTGAATTTTGAAGAAAAGGATACGGTTATTCGCATCAGCCGGGAGCTGATGGACCTGGAGGCCGTGTCCAAGCTCCTGGATCTGGTGAATATGGCGTCGGTTCTCAAAGACAGCCGCTATGGCGATGCCCGGGAGACCATCCTCACCCGGATGTTGGGCATTCCCACCGGCGTGGGCTTAATCAGGGACCCGGCCTTCAATAAGGGCACGGCTTTCACGGAAAAGGAGCGGGAGGTTCTGGGCCTGCGGGGTCTTTTGCCTCCCAAGGTCCACACCATGGAAGACCAGGTGCTGCGGGTGCTGGAGAATTTCCGCCGCAAACCCAATGACATCGAAAAATACATCTTTATGATTTCCCTCCAGGACCGCAATAAGACGTTGTTTTACCGCATAGTCACGGACTACATCGAAGAAATGATGCCCATTATCTACACACCCACAGTGGGGCAGGCCTGTATGGAATACGGGCATATTTTCCGGCGGCCCCGGGGCATATTCATTTCCGCCAAAGACCGGGGGCGGATGCCGGAGTTGCTCCGGAACTGGCCGTATAAAGACATCCGCATCATCGTGGTCACCGATGGGGAGCGGATCCTGGGCCTGGGGGACCTGGGCGCGGACGGTATGGGCATCCCCGTGGGCAAACTGGCGCTATACACCGCGTGTGCGGGCATTCATCATTCCCTCAGCCTGCCCATCACCCTGGACGTGGGCACGGAAAACGAGGCTTTGCTGAACGATCCCTTATATATCGGCTTGAAACAACGGCGGCTCAGGGGCGCGGCCTTCGATGACTTTGTGGAGGAATTCATCGTCGCGGTAGAGGAAGTCTTTCCCAGGGCCTTGGTGCAATTTGAGGATTTTGCCAATAAGAACGCCTTTAGATTGCTGGAAAGATACCGGGAGCGCCTCTGCTGCTTCAATGATGACATTCAGGGCACTGCGGCGGTGACCGTGGCCGGGATTTACTCGGCGCTGCGAATCACCCGCGGCAAACTGCGGGATCAGAAGTTCCTCTTCCTGGGCGCGGGCGAGGCCGGATTGGGCACCGCGGATCTTTTGGCCGCAGCGTTGATGGGGGAAGGCCTAAGCGCGGATGAAGCCCGCTCCCGCTGCTGGTTCGTGGATTCCCGGGGCCTGGTGGTGAAGGACCGCAGCGATCTTACCGGCCACAAGCTCCGTTATGCCCACGATCATGAGTTCCTGCCCGACTTCCTCTCCGCAGTGGAAACCTTGAAGCCCACGGCCATCATCGGTGTCTGCGGCAAACCCCGAATGTTCACCCAACCCATCCTGGAGGCCATGGCCAGGATTAATGAACGGCCCCTGGTCTTTTCCCTGTCGAACCCCACCTCCAACACCGAATGCACCGCAGAGGAGGCCTATAACTGGACGGAGGGGCGAGCCTTGTATACCAGCGGCAGTCCCTTTGACCCGGTGGTCTATCAGGGGAAGAAAATGGTGCCGGCCCAAGGAAACAATGTCTACATTTTTCCCGGGGTCGGCCTGGGCGTAATTGCCTGCCAGGCCCGGCAGGTCACGAATGAGATGTTTTTTGTAGCCGCCAAGACCCTGGCCGCGGCCGTGTCCGCAGACGACCTGGCCCGGGGCAGCCTGTTCCCGCCGCTGACCAAGATCAGGGAGGTGTCTGCGGCCATCGCGGCAGCGGTGGCGGAAGTGGCCTACCAACGGGACCTGGCTGCCAGGCCGCGTCCCGATGACCTCCCGGCCTTTATCAAATCCCAGATGTACGAGCCCAAGTACCAGAGTTACGTATAAAAAAAAGAATTAACCACAAAGACACCAAGGCACAAGGGTTCACCAAGATAATTTTTAGGCTTTGGCGTTTCACGCCAAAGCCTAAATTTTTTCCTTTGTGGAACTTAGTGTCTCTGTGTCTTTGTGGTTAATCTTTTATCTTCCCGCCAGGTCCAGGAAGGCCTCTTTGGCGGCGCGGCAGATAGCTAAAGGAGCGGTTTTACCCCTGCTTTCATATCTTTTGCATTTTCGGGGGCTGTAGAAAGAGACGATCCAGTGTTCTCCGGAGACGCCCAGGAACATGTCCATTTTCAGCTCGCAATGAAACTTGCGGGCCATCCTTTCCACGACTTTCCAGGTATGGGTGATATCGGCGGTATACGCGAGCGTGCCCACATGCTCCATCACCCGGGTGGCGATGAACTGGTCCAGTTCCCGATCGGCGTAATCCGTCCTCAAAACCGTTCTCCTCTCAAAAATTAAATGCATATCACATTTTGTCTATTTCTTCTAAATATTCCTGAATTAAATCCACATCCCCGCTTTTGGCTTTTTGTTTATCCTCATAAGCCGCGGCTACGCGGCGGTGAAATTCATCGGCGATATTCTTGAAAATGCCGGTGATGATGGCAATCAGCCAATATCGCATCTGGCCGAACTGCTGGCGGACGATCTGCAAGGCCAGGCGGGTGCAGGCATAATTGAGAATGCCCGCGAACGCGGCGATATCCCCGGATTGTTCGGCCTGGCGCACTATCTTCTTAGCCAATTGATCGATGAGACCATCAATTTCCTGCCGGTGGTGGCTGTTAATATAGGGCATAGGGACTACTCCTGGGGGTTAGGGTTTGCAAATAGTTTAGGTAAAGTTGAAGAAGATGCAAGCGGGGTGGCGGATATATTTTTCCAGGTGGGGAAAGCGTTGACTTTCCCCTCAGCATTAGGTAAGGTAATTACAGTTCTTGCTATTTTAGCTAATTATTTCTGGGGGTTCAGGGATGGTAGTCACTTGTGAGAAGTGCCATACCAGATTTAACCTGGACGAACATCGCTTAGCCGGGTCCAGAGTCAAGGCCCGCTGCTCCCGTTGCCAAAACGTTTTCTGGGTGGAACGGGAGGAAGAGCTCCCGGCTGCGGCCTATTTGGAAGATGAGGAACAGCCCGCCCCTGCGCCCGAGGCTCCGGTACCAGAGCCTGAACCAGGTCCCCGGCGTGTGACTGCGGAAGCGGAGCCGGCCCCCAGCCCGGAAGAAATAGCAGCCCTGGCTGCGGCCAAAGCTGCCTTGCCCAAACCCTCCCCCCTGCTCACTGCCGGCAGCAAGCGTTCTCCCTGGCCCTGGATCATTTCCTTAATCTCGGGCTTAGTGGGGGGGATGCTGGTGGGCTGTGCCGTCATGTGGTTCTGGGGCTATGGCTGGCTAGCCCAGAAAGTTCATTTACAGGACACTCCGGCTCTCTCTCCGGCAGCCAAGGCCGCGGGCATTTCCAAAATGGAGACCGCGTCTCCACCCCTTTCACCTCCAGCCGGGGCCACGGATTTGAAAGACCTGGAGATCGTCGGCCAGGAAGAGCGATATCGCGGGTTGGTGAACGGCAAAGGGGGGCAGCTGCTGGTGATTCAGGGCAAGGTGAAAAATGCCTCCTCGCAACCTCGGGGTCCGATCCAGCTGAAGGCGGTCCTCACCGATCCCAAGCAAAAGACGGTGAACGAACGGGATTTCTATGCCGGCACCGTGGTTTTTGACGATGAACTGCAGAATCTGGACCCGGAGGAGATCAACCGCTGGCTCGATACCCCGGGCGGCCGGGCTCAGAAGAAGATCCTGGCGCCGGGGGAGGACCAGTCTTTTATGGTCGTATTTTTCGGAGCCCCCAAAAACCTGGCCGGATATGGCTACAAGATGCAAATTATCAAAGGACCAATAGCTGCCAGTCAATCTAGCCATCAATGATTAAGCGTCTTCTGGAACGGTTCCGCCGGGATCGAGGTCTGCACATGGCCTCGGTGCGCATCGATTTTTTCCCAGAGGGAAAAGTCAAACCTTCCGTTTTCTGGGACCGCAGTCAGGACCAGGAAAACGACACCGTTCCTTTGGTCCTATATTTCTATGCCCGCATTCTCTTTGAACTGGCGGAGCTGAATGACGTGCGGGTCGCCCGGGAGCTTATGGGGTTTGTCACGCAGGTGTGCGATTTGGTCTTGGCCGGTGAAGGTCCTCCCAGCCGCATTCGCCTGCCTTTAGGCGATTTGAATATCACCGGGGAAGTGGCAGACGCGCCGTCCCGTTCCTACCAGGCTGAATTCTACCAATTTCAAGACGGCCATTTTCGCCTGGATTTTCAGGGCAGCATTGGCAAAGAGAGTTTTTATCTGCCCGGCGCCTTTCTGGTGCTTTTGCAGTCCTGTCTGGATAACTTGGGAGATGAGCCCTTGAACCTGCTGGCCCGGGGATTGAACCGGTTACACGATTATTACCGGCATCGCCGGGATTTCTGGGAGAGTTCGTCCCTGACCGCAGGTCCGGTTTTCGCCATGGGCAAAGAAGAGTTGCGGCCGGGAGTCGTAGAGCTGGAAGACTGAATTTAGAGCATGGCGTCAGGGACCGACAGGAGTTGGCATCCCCTGCCAGTACTGGCGCTCCCCCTCCCAGACAACTGCATCACCACTTGCAAGCCCTTTCTTGATGATTAGAATGGTTATCAAGCCTGCTGGCTCGGCAAGCCCCCCGGCCAGGGATAAATTTCAGACAACCATAGGGAAAGGATAATTATGCCTGTTTCTGCCGATGGCGATTTTCAGGAATTATTGGCCATGGCCCGAGGTTTTCAGCCCGCCAAAATGCTGATGACTGCCGTGAATTTGGCGGTTTTTGATTTTCTGGAGGAACCCCGCAGCGCCGTGGAAGCCGCCAGCTGGCTCAAGGCCAATGACCGGGCCACGGGTATCTTTCTGAACGGTCTGGCCGCCCTGGGGTTGCTGGTCAAAGAAGTGGATTACTTCCGCAACAGTGCCATCGCCTCCCGCTACCTGGTGCGGGGCAAAGACGAATACCGGGGTGCAATCATCAAGCACATGGAACACACCTGGGACCGGGGCTGGAATGATCTCCAAAACACAGTGCTGCTGGGCCGCCCCACGGAAGCGGACCCGGAGAAATGGGTGGACAAAAAAACCGAACGGGACGAAAAAGAAGTCCGGGCTTTTATCTGCGGCATGGACGCCATCGCCCGGGATCTGGCACCCAAGGTCAGTGCGGTCTTGGACTTGAAAAAAGTGTCACGGCTTTTGGACCTGGGGGGCGGCCCTGCCACCTACGCCATCGCCTTTGCCCAGGCCAATCCCCACCTGCAGGCGACAGTCTTTGATCTGCCCCGCCCTATCATCATTGCCCAGGAACAGATCGCCAAACACCGGCTGACCGGGCGCATCGCCACTTTGGCGGGCAACTTCCTCGAAGATGACATCGGCAGCGGCTATGATTTCATCTGGGTCTCCCAGATTCTCCACAGCCACGACGAAAAGCAGTGCCACCTGATCATCGGCAAGTGCGTGCACGCCCTGAATCTCGGGGGCACGCTGGCCATTCAGGACTTTTATCTCAACAAAGATGGAGCCAGCCCACTGGGGCCGGCCATGTTCGGGGTGCACATGCTGGCAGTCACCCCCCGGGGCCGGGCTTACACCTGGGGGGAAGTAGCGGAATGGATGGCGCAAGCGGGCCTGTCCCCGGCCGAACATATCCGTTATGATCAAGGGGAAGCCAGCTTTTTAACGGCAAAAAAGCAATAGAAGAAAAAAAGAAAAAAGCCCCCAAGAGGGGCGCCGAGGCCCATACCGAGTTGCAATCTAACGACGTAGACCTGTAGGGGGGCACCCGGGTGTGCCCCCGGGGGCTCGCAAAAACCCCATCCTCCAGTCCCTAAAATCAAGGTGATCATGGAATTAAAGCGTAGTGGCATTGCGGCCGCCAGGGCGGACACACGGGTCCGCCCCTACAGAAGAATTGCCGTTAGTTTGCGACTCGGTATCAAACCTGAGCATAGCCACGCAGCACCTTTCAGAATGCCTGTCCCTGGTTCAGAGCAGCTTGTATTTCTTTAAATGGGCGTAAAGGCTGGAACGGGACATGCCGGATATCCGGCAGGCTTTGCGCAAATCCTTGCCGGCAACGGCCAGCAGCCGCTTGAGATATTGCCCCTTCATTTCTTCCAGGTAATCCCGGAGATTGGGAAGCTCCCCCCCGAACTTATAAGGAGCAGGAGCCTCCTGCACGGAGAGGGGCTTTTTCACGGCGTTCTGGGCCACCTGAATGCGGATATGGGGGGGCAGATGTTGGGGGATCAACACCGGCTCGTTGTAGGCCGCGGCCATGGCCCGTTCCAGGGTATTCACCAGTTCCCGCACGTTGCCCGGCCAATTATAAGCCATGAGCATTTCCAGGAATTCCGGAGAGAGCCCCTTGGTTCCCTCCTCCTGTTGGCCCGAGATTTTGGCCATAAGATGCATGACCAGCTCTTTTATAGCGATTGCCAAAAGTTTTTTCCGATAAGGCCTTAAGAAAATTTACGCGACATTTGGTGAAAAATATGCTTTCCTTGATGCGTGCCCAGACGACTTGCGCCCAACCTGGAGAATTGTTCTCT
>JAKAKP010000050.1 GCA_021813445.1 Deltaproteobacteria bacterium | reverse complement strand
AACCCCCGGGGGGTCAAACGCAAGATGAGCAATTTCCCCTTGCGGCGCCGCGGCTCTAATCCCATGCCCAAAATCGACCTCCAAATGATGATTAAAATAGTTAAGTGAACAGTATTGGATTTAGGGGGATTTCAGGCGCACAGCAAATCTCCCCTAACCCCCCTTTTTCAAAGGGGGGAATAAAAACTGCATCTATTTAGATGCCAAAACCTATTTTTCAACAGCTTGCTTGGCCCCCACCAGGCACCGCGCCTGCATGACCTCCAGCATCCGCCGGGCCATCATCCTTCTGCCGGCATCCTCCATATGCACGCCGTCGGGCTTGTATACGGGTTCGGTGCGGGCACAGAAGCTGTTTTGGCAGTCCACAAAATAAGGCTTGTTCCTGAGCCTGTCGGCCAGGGCCTGGTAGACCACCTGGAAATTATGGCGCACTGCGCCAAAGCGCACCTGGTTGATGGCATAGTTGTCCTCAATCTTCTTCACCTGGGGGGCCACCTTACAGTTCTCCACCCATAACATGGGCTGCCAGAACAAGAGAAACTTGGCTCCGTAAAACCCAGCCTGCTGGTTCACATAGTCGTACCTTTGGGCGGTCATGGCCGCATCCCGCCGTAAAGCCGCGGAATCAGCCCTGATAGGAATCACGGTCTGCCGCAGCTTGTCGTACATTTCCCGGGTAAAGGAGGAATAGATCGCCGCGCCCAAAGGTTTGAACAACCCCAAAAAGTTGCGGCGGTGGTTCTCGATCAGGGCCTGCACCCGCTGATAGCCGTAATGGGCATAAGGCGTGCGGTATTGGGAAAAATAGGCGCACTCGTTGGCCCCGTCCATGAAGATGATCAAATGCGGGCGCTCCGGGCTCTCGATCAATAATTTTTCCAGGTACTTGGTTTCCATCAGGGAGTTGAAGGAATTCTCGCCGAAATTGCGGACCGTGAAGGAGACGGGGGTTCCTGCCCGATTGAGAAAGCCCGCCAGGTGACCGGAGATGGTCTTGGCGTCATCGTCGGTGTCGCTGCAGCGCATGGTGGAGCCGCCAAACATCCAGATAATCCGGTGGTCTCTGCCGGAGACGGCGTCGGGGGGATTATTGCCCGTGGGCCGGGGGCCTTCCTGGAACAGGGTGTAGGGGTCGTAATTCACCCGGCTGCCTTCCCAGATGCTGTGATAGATAAAGAGATTGGCCAGGGTGAGGATCAGGAAGCACATCACTTCCACGCTCACCACGGTAATGACGGCCCATTTCAGGAGAAAACGGAGGAGGCGCAGGAATGTTTTCACGGTGTTTAACTCTCGGCGGGATTGTAACACAACTCGGGGGGCAGGGCCATTGGCTCGTCCCCCATTAAATATTACAAAATGTAAGGGATTGGGGAAGGGGGTGTGGGGGAGGGGAGGATAAGGTGCACAGGCTGGAAAGCCTGTGCCACCGGCCCTTAGCCCCCTCCCCCACAGCCTTTACATCACCACGATCTCTTCCAGGCCGTCTTTCCAGCCGTCCCAGAGGAGGGCGTCCAGGCGGCCGTCGGCAATGACCCTGAAGGCGTAGCGGGCCTGGGCCGCGTAGAAGTCGCACATGGGCGCGGGCGCGCCCAGTTTGCCGTTGATCGCATAAACTTCCGCAGGGCAGGGCGCGCCGCAGAAGTGCCGCACCGCGCAGCGTTTGCAGGGCTCCAGTTGCTCCACCATCCGCGTGGTCACCTGAGTAAAGGCCGGGGTGGCCACCAGGTCTTTCACGGAACTTTCAAAGAGATTCCCCCCGTGGAATTCCGGCAGGCCCAGGAACTCGCTGCACGGGGCCACTTCGCCGCCCGCGCCCACCGCGAAGAAGCAGCGGCCGCCGCCGCAGGGCGAAATGTCGCACATCAGGCGCCGGGCCCCCGGGGCCACCAGCCCCAGGAGCAGGTTGGCAAAGTTGCCGATCACCAGCTTGCGCCCGGTTTCCGCAAACAGCTCATAGGTCCGGTCCAGGGCCTTAAAGAAATAGTGGGCCAGGTCTCCCTGGTCCGCCATGAGGTTGCGGCCCCCGAGCTGGGTGCCCCGCACCGGGTTGAGCAGGGCGTTGGTCACGCCTTTGGCGTGGAAAAACTCCACCAGTTCCGGGAGCGACCGCACGTTTTCCTTGGTGACAGTGGTAATGATGTTTAAGCCGGGGTAGCCGATGAGCTGCTCCAGGGCCTTAACGGTCTGGGCAAAGACACCGCTGCCCCCCCAGGTGCGCCGGGTGCGGTCCGCGATCTCCGCGGTGGGGCCGTCGATGGAGATGCCGATGCCGCAGCCGTGCTCCTTGAGGAAGCCGATGGCCTCCTGATCCAGCAGCACCGTGTTGGTCTGCACCCCGAAGCGGAAATAATCCCCGTACTTTTCAATCCCCCGGAAGACCGCGTCTTTGGCCAGCAGGGGTTCGCTGCCGTGGAAGACCAATTGGGGCCGGGCCCCTTCCGGCAGGGTGCTCACGAAAAATTCTTTCAGCTTGGCCAGGGCTTCCATCAGCCGGGACGGGTCCATATCGTGGCCGCCGCGTCTTGCTTCCCGGGGGAGATAACAGTAGCCGCAGTCCAGGTTGCAGCGCTCCGTGGGGTTGAAGTAGACCGCGGAGGTCAGCAGCTTGAAGCGCACAGTTTCCAGGTCTGCGGCCAGCTTGGCCTCTTTTTCCAGATATGATTTAGGCAGCTCCCCACCCAGGAGGTAATCCAGGGCCTCGGCCCGGGGGGAGAGCACCCAGAAAGCGGTGTCGGCGTTGATCAGGGCTACGTAGTCCGGGTGGCCGATCTCCAGGACGTCGAAGTGGGGGCCGTAACCGGCGTTAACCTGGCTGGCAGAAGGAGAATAGACGTCCGCCGCCTTGGCCCCGGCCCGCTTCCCACCGCTGTTAACAGAGTGGAGAGAGGGGCCGGGGGCCGGCGCCGGAGAATTCAAGGTTGAAGTCTTCTTCGCCATTACCTACTTCTTTTTGGCGTCCGCCATCAGGTAATGGGACAGGCCCACCTGGTCGCCGTTGGGCTTGCAGGTATAACGGATGCTGATGGATTTCTTGGTACTCTTGTCTTTGGCCATTTAGGGTCCTCCTTCCTCCTTGGTTTACCGGCTGGCCGGATGAAAATCGACGGCCGCCGGGGGGAAAGCTCTGATTCTCACGCAAAGACGCCAAGGCACAAAGAGAGACGCTAGATTTATTATTTTTTAAATTTTATAATCTTGCGTCTTTTCTTTGCGCCTTTGCGCCTTTGCGTGAGGCAAAAAATAAAAAAAGAGTCCCATCGCCAGGATGGAACTCCCTTTACCATCAGGAGTAGCCTGTATCTCCGCCCGGCAGGTCTTCTGGCTCTCGGATCAGCCGGAGGGAGTCAGCCTTCCCACCGTTTTTTATAAACGGCAGTGGCCGGCTTGCGCCTATCACTCTCTTCCGTCCCCGATTACAGCGGCGGGACCGCCCCGGATTCGCACCGGGTTCCGGATTGCCTGGGGAGTTGCTATTTTGCGTTAATTTATCGGCCCGCCCCCGGCTTGTCAAGGGGAAAGTATGTGGGGTGGGCACAGCCCACCCTAGACAGAGACCAAAATGGACAATGAAGGGGAAAAAAGGTGGGCCATACCCACCCTACAAGGCTATGGTTTAAATTGATCAAGATAGATATAAAAACTCTCCATCCAGGCGTATTCGCGGGGGAAGACCAGGTAAAAGACCATATGGTATTTTGTCTTGGGTTTTATGGCATTGTAATTATTTCCACTTATACCTGTGATATGATACCACGGCCCGGATCGTGAGAGCCCATCGAAATATAAAATAGCATTTTCGGTGCATTTGCCCTCAAACCATGCTTCCATTTCCTTCTTGGGAGGAATTTTGTAATCTTTTAAATTAATATTTTTATATTTAATAATTTCCGCCTCTAGTTGAGTTATGCGTTTTTTAAATTCGTCTTTACTCTTTTCATCTTTATTATTCTTTAACCACACCTTATTGCGGCCAATTTCCAGCCTCATTCCATTTGTCGTCGCATTTATGCATGCTTTTTTAAGATTGGCAATTCTTTCCGAAGATTCGTCTTTACTGTAACAATAACTTGGCAAGATAATTAAAATTGCCAATATAATACTGCTCCTGACGACCCATCTATATTGCACCTTGCCCCTCCTGATCAAATGAATTGGCCTGAGGTCCATATTTAGTACGCGCAATTTGCTAACTTAGGAAAAGTTTGTCAAGGGAAAACGATGGTAGCGGGTTTTTGCTTTCAGCTTCAAAATGACCTGCTACCCCTTGGGAAAGCCTTGACAGAATCCCAAATTAAAGGATAATTTATCTTTTTTGGGTGAGAATTAAAGATGGCCGGAAAGATCAAAGCCATCCGGGGCATGCGGGACATCTTGCCGCCGGAGACTACACGCTGGCAGGCCGTGGAAAACGCGGCCCGGGAGGTTTTCCGCGTTTACGGCTACCGGGAAATCCGCCTGCCGGTGATCGAACGCACCGAGCTCTTCGCCCGCTCCATCGGCACCGAAACGGACATCGTCTCCAAGGAGATGTACACCTTTGCCGACCGCCACGGCGATTCTTTGACGCTGCGGCCCGAGGCCACCGCCGCGGTGCTCCGGGCGGTCCTGGAAAACGGCCTGGACAAGGCCGCGGGTGTGAAAAAGTTATATACTCTGGGGCCCATGTTCCGCTACGAGCGGCCTCAGAAGGGACGTTACCGCCAATTTCACCAGATCAACTGCGAGGCTCTGGGGAGCGACGCGCCGGAGCTGGATGCGGAAGTCATCCTCATGCTCAGCGACATCCTGAAAAAGGTGCAGTTGGGCGCGAGCCGTCTCCTGGTCAACTCCCTGGGGTGCCCCGGCTGCCAGGCGGAGTTTAAGGCGGGCCTCAGCCAGTTTTTGATGAGCAAGGAAGGCTTGTGCGAGGACTGCCAGCGCCGCCGGGTCACCAACCCCCTTCGGGTGCTGGATTGCAAGTCCGTGCACTGCAAGGAGATATTGACGGACGCGCCGGTGCTCAAGGATTATCTGTGCCCGGATTGCGCCGCCCACTTCGCCCGGGTGCTGGAGCTGCTCAGCCGCTTCGGCGTCACCTACGAGGAGCAGCCCCGCCTGGTCCGGGGCCTGGATTACTACACCCGCACCGCCTTCGAGGTGGTGGCCGTGGGCCTGGGGGCCCAGGACGCGGTGGCCGGGGGCGGCCGCTACAACGGCCTGGCCCAGGAGCTGGGAGGGCCGGAGCTGCCGGCCATCGGTTTCGCCATCGGCGAGGACCGGCTTATGGAGGTCCTGCCGGAAAATCTGGGGCAGAATGCGGGCAAGACCGTTTTTCTGGCGGCGTTGGGCGACCCGGCCAAGGATCAGGCCTTTTCCCTGCTCCAGGCCCTGCGGCAGGAAGGCATTGCCGCGGAGATGGATTTTTCCGGGAAGTCCTTGAAGGCCCAGATGTCCCTGGCGGACCGCCTGGCCGCGGACTATACCGTGATCCTGGGGGACCGGGAACTGGAGACGGGCAAAGCCAATCTCCGCCGCATGGCCACGGGGGACCAACAGGAGGTCTCCCTGTCCCTCCTGCCCATGGTGCTGGCAGGGTTATAAGGAAAGGCGCATAAAGTCCCTCTTTATAAAAGGGGGATTTAGGCAGCAGTGTCCGGCAGGACATTTGCATGAGTAAGGGCGGTAAATTTCGCTTTAATAAAAGAGAGCCGGCCCATTAAAATTCATCTCATGGAAATACCAGGTTTTTCCCCTCTCCCCCCTTGGGGGGAGAGGCAGGGTGAGGTGGGGGTAGGGCGGCCGAAGACGCCACCCCTCACCCCATCCCTCTCCCCTCGAAGGGGAGAGGGGGTTTTTGCTACCAGCGGCTTCATCCTGCACCGGCTCTGGATATTAGCCCTGGTTGTATTTTTTCATGCTACCGGCTTCGCCTTTTCTGCAAAATCGCTGCCGGACACTAATGCCCCTAACCCCCCTTTTGCAAAGGGGGGGATAAGCAATTGTCTTTTCAGGGTCATGAGATTTGAAATACTCATTTGGTGTGGTTTCCCAGGAATACCTTAACATAAATGTCCGGTTTTTCTCCCTCCCCCTTTGAGGGGGGAGGGTCGGGGTGGGGGTGGCGTCTTTTGGGTTGATTACAGCCACTTGTCCAAGTCACCCCCCACCCCCCTCCCACCGTGGGGAGGGGGAGATTTTAGTGGGAGAGAAATGTTTGATTCATTGGCAGGCCTGAAAAAACGCACTCATTCCTGCGGGGCCTTGCGGGCCCAGGACGCGGGCGCGGAAGTGATCCTCATGGGCTGGGTGCAGCGCCGCCGGGACCATGGCGGGCTGATCTTCGTGGACCTGAGGGACAGAGACGGCCTCACCCAGGTGGTCTTCAACCCGGAGGCCAACCCGGACACCCACAACAAGGCGGGGGTTTTGCGGGACGAATGGGTCATCGCGGTCCGGGGCGTGGTCAACCCCCGGCCCCCGGACATGGTCAACCCCCAGTTGGCCACCGGCGAAATCGAAGTCCTGGTGGAGGAGCTGCGCATTCTCAACGCCTCCAGGACCCCGCCCTTCCAGTTGGAAGACTACCGGGTGGATATCTCCGAGGCCCTGCGGCTCAAGTACCGCTATCTGGACTTGCGGCGCCCCGGGGTCATGAAGAATATTCTCTTCCGCCACCGGGCCGCCCAGGTAACGCGCAAATTCTTGAACGGCCAGGGCTTCATCGAGGTGGAGACCCCCATCCTCACCAAGAGCACGCCGGAAGGGGCCCGGGACTATCTGGTGCCCAGCCGGGTGATGCCGGGGCAGTTTTTCGCCCTGCCCCAGTCGCCGCAACTGTTCAAGCAGTTGCTGATGATGTCCGGCCTGGGCCGTTACTACCAGCTCTGCCGCTGCTTCCGGGACGAGGACCTGCGGGCCGATAGGCAGCCGGAGTTCACCCAGATCGACGTGGAGATGGCCTTCATCACTGAAGAAGACATCATGGGGGTGGTGGAAGGCCTGATGGTGGCCCTTTTCGCGGAGCTTAAGGAGGTGCACCTGAAGCCGCCCTTCCCCCGCCTGACCTACCGGGAATGCATGGACCGCTTCGGTCTGGATCGCCCCGACCCCAGGTTCG
The DNA here is from genome assembly GCA_021813445.1 of Deltaproteobacteria bacterium. Lineage (GTDB taxonomy): Bacteria > Desulfobacterota > Desulfobaccia > Desulfobaccales > 0-14-0-80-60-11 > SURF-52. The sequence goes on along the minus strand of JAKAKP010000050.1, from coordinate 2,726 downwards.
GCCTGGAGCTCAAAGAGGTCACGGACCTGATCCGGGAGTCCGAGTTCCGCGCCTTCCGGCAGGTGGTGGATCAGGGGGGCATTGTCAAGGCCATGAACGGCGTAGGCCTGGCCAAGCTTTCCCGGAAGGAGCTGGACGAACTCACCGAGTTCGTGGGCGTCTACGGCGCCCGGGGCCTGGCCTGGGTGAAGCTGACCCCGGAGTGGCAATCCCCCATAGCCAAGTTTTTCCCTGACCACCTGAAACAGGCCATCAATGAACGCCTCCAGGCGAAGGAAGGGGATATTTTGTTTTTTGTGGCCGACATCCCCCAGGTGGCCAACACCGCCCTGGGACAGCTCCGGGTCCACCTGGGGCAGCGGCAAGGCCTGATCCCCCCGGACACTTACAGCATGCTCTGGGTCACCGACTTTCCCTTGCTGGAATACGACCGGGACGAAGGGCGCTTCGTGGCCGTGCATCACCCCTTCACCGCACCCAAAGAGGAAGATTTGGAGTTATTGGAATCTCCGGACACCCTGGGGCAGGTGCGGGCCCGGGCCTATGACCTGGTGCTGAACGGCACCGAGATCGGCGGCGGCAGCATCCGCAACTGGCGCCGGGACGTGCAGGAAAAGATGTTTAAGGTTTTAGGGATGGGTCCAGCCGAGGCCGAGGAAAAATTCGGCTTCCTGCTGGAGGCCCTGGATTACGGGGCGCCGCCCCACGGGGGCGTGGCCTTCGGTTTCGACCGCCTGGTGGCCATTCTGTGCGGGGCCAAATCCATCCGGGAGGTCATCGCCTTCCCCAAGACCCAGAAGGCCTCCTGCCCGGTGACGCAAGCGCCGTCGAAGGTGGAACCGGAGCAATTATTGGAGTTGGGGCTAAGGTTGGAGAAATAGCCGTAGGGGCGAACCTTGTGTTCGCCCAGCGTGGCGCGTGTAGGGCGAATACAAGATTCGTTCCTACCCAAAAGCTGTCAGCTATCAGCGGTCAGCTAAAAGCCCTAATGATATGCTTAAGCCAGGCAGGATATGTCGCATGGTAACGCGATTTCCTGGCTTTTGATCATAAACAATCTAAGGTCTTGCGAACCTGGTTTATTGTTATCCTGAGCGAAGCGAAGGATCTATATTCTTCGGTCGCTTCACTCCCTCAGAATGACAATTCTTGGCAAACAGGAGGTTAGCAGGACCTCAACAAAAAGCTGAAAGCTGACCGCTGAAAGCTAATAAGGATGTAAATTATGGCCCGTTGGAACAGAGAACGTCGTTTGTTGGATCATGAACATTCCGCTTTTTGGGAGCACCGGCTCCAGGAGGTGGAAGAACCCAATTTGATGCGGCAGATCTTCCCGTACACGGAAGTGGCCAAGATCGATTTCGATTACAAGTTTGTCATCCCCTCCCCGCCGGAGGAGATGGTCATCACCGACACCACCTTCCGGGACGGCCAGCAGGCCCGGCCCCCTTATACGGTGCGGCAGATCGTGGAGATCTTCGACATGCTCCACAAGCTCTCCGGGCCCAAAGGCATCATCCGCCAGAGCGAATTTTTCCTTTACAGCGCCAAGGACAAGGAAGCCGTGGAACGGTGCCGGGAGCGGGGCTATCTCTATCCCGAGATCACCGGCTGGATCCGGGCCGTGGCCGCGGACCTGAAGCTGGTGAAGGATATGGGGCTCAAGGAAACCGGCATCCTCACTTCGGTGTCCGATTACCATATTTTCCTGAAGCTCAAATGGAACCGGCGCAAGGCCATGGATGAATACCTGGGCATCGTCAAGGCTGCCTTAGATTTAGGCATTGCGCCCCGCTGCCACTTCGAAGACGTCACCCGGGCGGATATCTACGGCTTTTGCGTGCCCCTGGGGCTGGAACTGATGAAACTGCGCCAGGAAACCGGCATCGACATCAAAGTGCGCCTCTGCGACACCATGGGCTACGGCGTGCCTTATCCTGGCTCAGCCCTGCCCCGGAGTGTGCCCAAGTTGGTCCGGGCCATGATCGAAGACGGCGGCGTGCCCGGCCATCTCTTGGAGTGGCACGGTCATAACGATTTCCACAAGGTGTTCGTCAACGGCGTCACCGCCTGGCTGTACGGCTGCGCCGCGGTGAATGGCACGCTCCTGGGGTTCGGGGAGCGCACCGGCAACGCCCCCATCGAGGCCCTGATCATGGAGTACATCTCGTTGCGGGGTTCCATGGACGGGATCGACACCACGGTGATCACCGACATCGCCCAGTACTTCGAGAAAGAGCTGCATTACCATATTCCGCCCAATTATCCCTTTGTGGGCAAGAACTTCAACGCCACCAGCGCCGGCATCCATGCGGACGGCCTGCTGAAAAACGAAGAGATTTATAACGCCTTTGACACCGGAAAAATCTTGAAACGGCCGGTGACCATCACCATTACCGACAAATCCGGGAAGGCGGGCATCGTCCATTGGATCAACGCCCGGCTGTCCCTGGAAGGTGACAAACAGGTGGATAAGGGCCACCCGGGGGTCTCCAAGATCCATAAACGGATCATGGAGCAGTACGAGTCCGGGCGCTGCACTTCCATCTCCAGCGAAGAAATGGAAAGCCTGGCCCGGAAGTACCTGCCCGAACTCTTTGTCTCGGAATTCGACCGGCTCAAGACTAAGGCCTACCAACTGGCGGCCCACCTGGCCGAGGATCTGGCGCAACGGGACGAGATCCGCACCATGGTGCCGGCCCAGATGGAGCCGTTGCTGCAGGAGG
>JAKAKP010000165.1 GCA_021813445.1 Deltaproteobacteria bacterium | reverse complement strand
TCGTTGCCGCGCATAATGGCTGCCTCCAGATAACATATTGTTATCGTTGACTATAACACCTTATCGGCATTATGGACAGCGTTATTTTAGGGGCATCAAGAAAAGAGTTTTTCAACAGCCTGCTAGACATGGATCTTCTCCCACGGCATCACTCTTTTAAGCGCGCCGCTCAGGGCGAAGGCCCGGGCCGCGCCTACCTTGCCCCGGCGTTCCGCCTCCGCCAATCTGGCCCGCACTCTGTGGGCTTCGGCCACAGTAAATTCCAGCGCGGCCGTGATTCCGTCTACGGAAGCGCGGCACTGCAAGGAGTTCTCGAGACGATTCTCCAACTTCTCCAGAAGACTGGTGATGGCTTCCTTGCTCAGCATCTTAGCCTATAATTTTACCAGGATTGAGAATGTTATGGGGGTCCACTGCGGCTTTTATTTTCTTGGAGAAGACAATGGTGCCGGCCCCGAACTCTTTTTCCAGGAAGCGGGACTTGGCGGTGCCGATGCCGTGTTCCCCGGAGAGCGTCCCCCCCAATTTCAGGGCCTCCTCGAAAATGGCGTCCACCGCGGCCTCCACCCGGGCCCATTCCTCCTGATCCCGCCGGTCGGTGAGGATGGTGGGGTGGAGATTGCCGTCCCCGGCGTGGCCGAAGGTGCCGATGGGCAGTTGATACTTGCGGCTGATGCTTTCCAGGGCCTGGATCATGGCGGGGATCTGGCTCCGGGGCACGGTGGCGTCTTCCAGGACGCAGGTGGGCTTGAGTTTCGCCAGCGCGGGCAGGGCGCTGCGCCGGGCGCTCCAGACCCGGTCCCGTTCCGCCAGGTCCCGGGCCACGTGAATCTGAGAGGCCCCCATTTTCCGGCAGATGGCTTCCACTTTCTCCGCGTCTTCGGCCACCACTGCGGGGTGGCCGTCCACCTCGATGAGGAGCAGGGCCCCGGCGTCCACCGGCAGCCCCGCATGGCTGTAATCCTCGACGGTGCGGATGGTGAAGTTGTCCAAAAACTCCAAGGTGGCGGGGACGATGCGCTGGGCGATAATGGCGGCCACAGTCTCCGAGGCCTGGGCCACTTCGCTGAAGGCGGCCATCATGGCCCGGCGGTCGGCGGGCAGGGGGATAAGCTTCAGGGTGATCTCGGAGATGACCCCCAAGGTGCCTTCGGAGCCCACCAGCAGCGCGGCCAAATTGTAGCCGCTGACGCACTTGACGGTGCGGGCCCCGGTTTTCACGGCCTCGCCAGACGCGGCAAAAAAGCTGAGGCCCATGACGTAGTCCCGGGTGACCCCATATTTAAGCCCCCGCAAGCCGCCGGCGTTTTCGGCGACGTTGCCCCCCAGGGTGGAGACAGCCATGGACGCCGGGTCCGGGGGGTAAAAGAGGCCCCTGGCTTCCACGGCTGCGGCCAGCTTGGCGGTGACCACCCCCGGCTGCACCACTGCGTAGAGGTCGGCTTCGTTGATTTCCAGGATTTGATTCAGGCCCGTGGTCAGGACCACCGCCCCGCCCCGGCCGGGAATGGTGCCGCCGCTCAGGTTGGTACCGGCTCCCCGGACGGTGAGGGGCAGGCCGTTTTCGTGGCAGAGGCGCACCACCTGGCCCAGTTCCTCGGCTGTGTGGGGCTGAAGCACGATTGCCGGCAGCACCGGTTCCAGGACCGCGGCGTCATAGGCATAAGTGGCCCGGTCCGTTTCTTCCAGGAAGACCTGTTCCTTCCCCAGAATCCGCTGGAATTCCTGTACCAGGGCTTGGTTGCTCATCGTCCCTCTCCCCAGGCTTTTCTCCTTACCTTAAACTTAATCTGCTCTAGGTCTAAATTGTTAACAGGTATTACCAATAATTATTCTTCCGGAAGGTCCCGCAGTCCAAGGAGGTAGTATTGGGTAAGGCCCTAGAGCAGGAAGGGCGGCATTTCCTCGGGCTGGGAACCTCGGCAATTGACCCGAGGTGTAGCCGGTTCAGCCTTTTTGAGTCAGCCGGGCCTGGGCCTGCAGGCGATGCTCCCGCACATACTCCAGGACAAAGGTGATATGGGTCTCCATGGCTTCATACGCGGCCTCCGGGTCATGATTTTTGATGGCTTGGAAGATCCGCCGGTGCTGCTGCTGGATAATAGACAGGTTGGCGGGATCGTCCCAGAGGTAGCGGAGATTCTCTCCAATCCCGTGGTGGAGCAGGTCGTGGAAGCTGCGCATGAGATAGACCTGGGCCGGGTTTTTGGTGGCGTAGGCCAGGCCCATGTGGAAAGCCACGTCTTCTTCGATGCCCAGACGCCCTTCCACATACTCTTCTTCCATGGCCCTCAAAATTTCCTCGAGTCTTTGAAGGTCTTCCGGGGTGGCCCGCTCCGCAGCCAGGAGGGCCGATTGGGCCTCCAGGCCCATCCTCACTTCCAGCAGGTCTTCCAGAGAAGTCTCCTGGCGATCGATAATGGCCGCCAGGGGATTGTGCTCCCGGGTGGCTTCATGGGAGCGCACGAAGGTCCCCTGTCCCTGGCGGTGCTCCACCAGGCCCATGGCCACCAGCTTGTTGAGGGCCTCCCGCACCGTGGGACGGCTCACCCCAAAGGCCTGGGCCAGTTCCCGTTCCGGCACCAGTTGTTCCCCGGGCTTGAGTTCACCCCGGAAGATCAGGTCCCGGAGTTGCTCGAAGATCTGGTCAGAGGCCCGTTTCACTTTGATGGGTTTGAGTTCAACCATGGCGGCAGCTCCCTGGCAAATCTGTGATTGAAGATGGGGCGGAGAAAGTCAAACCTCTTTTGCTCCTTACCTTCCTTCCCATTATGCGGGAAAGGTCCGGACAAATCCAGGGCTTTTTGCAGGGTGGCCCCCTTTGCTGCCAGGTCGTCGGGGCCGCCCGCCTCCCTGGCAAGGGGGCGGAGATTAATATTTAAAAATTCTTCTTGACAAAAATTTAACATCTTTTTAGTATAAGTCAATAGGTCAGACCAATTAAATGGTTTCAGCGGTGACATCATCCGGCAGCGGTCAGGCTCCGCAGTTGGAGGCACACATGGATGTCCCTAATCTTCCGCAACTTTTTCGAGAAAAGGCGGAGGCCGTGCAGGTCGTGGTCCGGGACGCCGCCGATCTGGCCGAGGCCTGCCGCTACGCGATGGAAATTGCCCGCCGACAGGGGGGCACGGCCATCGCCGCCCCCGGCTGGGACCCTGAGGTCCTCTCCCTGTTACAGGATCAATGCGGTCAGGCCAGAATCGAGGTCCTGACGGCCAACCTGAGGGGCCAGGCTGATCGTCTGCACACTGGTTTTACCCGGGCCGACTGGGGCATCGCCGACACCGGCACCATAGTCCTGGACTCCAGTTCCGAGGACCTGCGCCTGGCCACCATGCTGAGCGAAATCCATATCGCAGTCCTGCCGCAGTCCCGCCTCTGGGCCACCTCCTTCGACCTGGAGGAGGAACTCAACCGCCTGGCCCAGTCTCCCCCCCGCTATCTGTCCTTTATCACCGGGGCCTCCCGCACCGCAGACATCGAGCGGGTGCTGACCTTAGGGGTGCACGGCCCCCTGGAGCTGCATCTGCTGCTGTTGAAGGATTGTAGACCATGATCAATACCGCCCAAGACCTCAAGGAGTACAAAAAACGCCTGAAAAGGGCCCTGAACAACCAGTTTCTGCGCGCGGCCATGGGCGCCTTTGCCGCGGCTTACAAGGAGGCCCAGGGCCGGCTCCTGGCCGGGGTGGATGTGGCGGGCCTGAGCCGGGAAATCGCCGCCGGCAAGGACGCGGCCCTGCCCCGGCTGCCGGAGCTTTATGAGGCTTTCAAGGCCAAGGCCGAGGCCGCGGGGGTCAAGGTCCACCTGGCCGCCACCGCCCAGGAGGCCAATGAGATCATTGCGGCCATCGCCCGGGATAACGGGGTTAAAAAAATCGTCAAATCCAAGTCCATGACCGCGGAAGAAACCTTCCTCAACGACCACCTGGAGAAGGCGGGCTTCGAGGTGGTGGAGACGGACCTGGGGGAGTGGATCATCCAGTTGCGCCACGAAGGCCCCTCCCACATGGTCATGCCCGCCATCCATCTCTCCCGGCAGGAGGTGGCGGACCTCTTCACCCAGGTCACCGGGGAAAAGCAGGAGCCGGACATCGGCAAGCTGGTGAAGGTGGCCCGGCGGGAGTTGCGCAAGCATTTCCTGTCCGCGCAGATGGGGATTTCCGGCGCCAACTTCGCCATTGCCGAGACCGGCACCCTGGGGATCATCAGCAACGAAGGCAACGCCCGCCTCACCACCACCCTGCCCCAGGTGCACGTGGCCCTGGTGGGGGTGGACAAACTGGTCCCCGACCTGGCCACGGCCTTGCGGGTGTTAAAACTCCTGCCCCTTCGGGCCACCGGCCAGGTGATCACTTCTTATGTCTCCTGGATCACCGGGGCCAACGAGTGCCGGCCCGCGGCCGGGGGCAAAAAGGAAATGCATGTAGTCTTTCTGGATAACGGCCGCCTGGCCCTGGCCCAGGATCAGGTTTTTTCCCAGGCCCTGCGCTGTGTGCGCTGCGGGGCCTGCGCCAACGTCTGCCCCATCTACGGCCTGGTGGGCGGCCACAACCTGGGCCACGTCTATATCGGGGCCATCGGCCTGATCCTCACCTATTTCTATCACGGCCGCAAAAACGCCCGGGCCATCGTGCAGAACTGCCTCAACTGCCAGGCCTGCAAGGCCGTGTGTCCCGCGGGCATCGACCTGCCCCATCTTATCAAAGAGACTTATTGCCAGGTCCTGCAGGGCGAAGAAAAGCGGCCTTTGAAAAACCGGCTGCTGCGGCAGGTTTTGAAGGACCGCCGCATCTTCCATTTTCTCCTGCGCCGGGCCTCCCTGGTCCAGAAGCCCCTGGCCACGGGGGAGGGGTTTTGGCGCCATCTGCCCTTCTTCTTCGGCAAAGAGCACGAGTTCCGGCGGCTGCCGGTCATTGCCCGGGTGCCCTTCCGGGATCTGTGGCCCCGGCTCTATCAAAAGGTGGAAAAGCCCCGGTACCGGGTGGCCCTGTTCGGCGGCTGCCTGGTGGATTTTGTCTACCCCGAGCAAGGCGTGGCTTTGATGCAGCTCCTGAAAGATCAAAAGGTCCAGGTGGAGTATCCCCTGGGCCAGACCTGCTGCGGCCTGCCCGCCCAGATGATGGGGGAAAAGGAGGTGGCCCGGGAAGTGGCCCTGCAAAACCTGGCCGCCCTGGACCCGGCGGACTACGATTTCCTTCTGACCCTGTGCGCCTCCTGCGGCTCCCATATCAAAGAGGCCTACCCCAAACTGGTGGCCGGGGAGCCGGGGGCCTCGGCCAAGATGCAGCAATTGGCCGCCAAGCTCATCGATTTCAGCTCCTTTTTTGCCAAGGTCTTGAAGGTCAAGCCGGAGATGTTCAAGGTGGCCCAAAAGAGGGTGGCCTACCATTCCCCTTGCCACCTCTGCCGGGGGCTGGGTGTCACCCAGGAGCCCCGGGAATTGCTGGCCACCGCGGGTCTGGACTACGTGGCCGCCAAGGATGAGGATACCTGCTGCGGCATGGGCGGCTCTTTCTCCTTGGAATTTCCGGAACTGTCCGCCCAGGTGCTCGCTAAAAAGCTGGACGCAGTGGAGGAAACCGGGGCCGATCTCCTGGTCACCGACTGCCCCGGCTGCGTCCTGCAGCTTCGGGGGGGCATGGCCAAGCGGGGCAGCAAGGTCAAGGTGAAGCACCTGGCCGAGGCGCTGGCGGAGGCGAAGAAGTAGTGATCAGTGGTCAGCGGCTGGAGTCGGGGGTCAGGGATCAGGGATCAGGGGCCAGGGAAAGATAAAGGAAATTATTTTGTTTGTCATCCTGAGCGAAGCGAAGGATCTAGATTCTCCGGCCGCTTCGCCCCCTCAGAATGAAATTAGCCAAAAGTGAATCTTGCAGAGCTTCATCTGACCACTGTCCACTGAAAAAGAACACCCCCAAGGTGGGATATAGAGGCTGATTGTTGCGGGGAGAGAAGTAGTGGGGAGGCCGGGAAGAACAATTTGCCCCGGCTCTCCCTATTTATTGGCGCCAGTAACGATTAACCAGTATGGGGAGCAACTGTGACGCGGCCCTCCGGTCAGGCTGCCGAGGACAGCCATTCTTTGCCGTCTTCCATCACGCTGATCCCCTGGCCGTCAAATGACAGGGAGATATCGTGATACCGGGGGGAAGAATTGAAAAGATAGGAATACTTGGCCACGACGCTTTCCGGATCGCTGCTCGCCAGGTATTCCTTTTGGAATTTCAGGGAATCGGCGATGCCCGCGGTCTGGCTGCTGATGGCGGCAGTCGTCCTGATTTCCTCTTGGATTTTATCGTTACCGTTGATCGCGGCCAGGATTTTATCCTTGTCGGGCCGGTCGCCTTTAACCTGAATTTCTCCGGTCGAACTCACGTTGAATTCAATGGGCGGCTGCGCGCTGATGCCCGCATTGGCGAGAAGATCGCCGAGATCCTGGAAAGCCCGGCGGCTAAATGGCGGACATTATCTTCCGTGGGCAGTATCAGACTGTTCAAAAGGCCGGACGCGGCCAGGTGCCCGGCGCCGGACAACCGGACCGGGTCATAACCGGCGGCGTCGCCCGCGGTGCTGCAACCAGCGTTGTCCGCAGCTTTGCTCCCGCCTCCGGAGGCATGGACAGTATTGCTGACGGCAGAGGTGGATAAACCGGCATAGTAATTGGAGATGGCCAAGCTCATAGCTGTCCTCCTTTGCTGATCGTGGTCGTGAATAGGGTAGCAAGACCTTTGCCAGGGAGCCACGTCCACAAAGGCACGGAAAATCAGCATGTTGGGGAATTTGGAATTCGGGGGAGCAGGACAAACGTGCAAGATATTCCGGAGGGGTGGAAAAGTTTTCCTGATCGCTGGGCCTTGCGGTCAAACCTAACGGGCTCAATTTCATGTTATAATTCTGCCGTGGATGACGATTATACCCGCCCCGACCCGCGGCACGCGGCGCTGCTGACCATCGACGTGCAGCAGGACTTCTCCCGGCCCGGAGCCCCTGCCGAGATCCCCGGCACCTGTGAGATTCTCCCCCAAATGCAGCAGTTGGCCCGGGCCTTCCGGGAGGCGCAGCGCCCCCTCATCCACGTGGTGCGCCTCTATCTTCCTGACGGCTCCAATGCCGACCTTTGCCGCCGCCGGGCCATCGCCGGGGGCAGGAGCATGGTGACCCCCGGCGATGCGGGCGCGGAACTCGTGCCGGAGCTGCGAGCCTTCCCGGATACCCGGTTGGATGCAGCCTTGCTCCTGGCCGGCCGCCTGCAGGCCGTGGCTCCCGGCGAATGGCTCATGTATAAACCCCGCTGGGGGGCATTTTATCAGACCCCCCTGGAGGGTCTGCTCCGGGATTTGCAGGTAAACACCGTGGTCATCGCCGGATGCAACTTTCCCAACTGCCCCCGGGCCACGGTCTATGAGGCGAGCGAGCGGGACCTCCGTATGGTCCTGGTGACGGACGCGGTGTCCGGCCTTTACCCCCGAGGCTCCCAGGAGTTGCAGCGCATTGGGGTGGCCCTGTGGGATACCGCTGCGTGTCTACAGTGGTTAACGTAAGAAGGAATCACTCCCTCTTCAGAAAGGAGTAGCCATGCTCAGTGTCAAGATCAAGCCGGGGCGCTGCTTCACCGGGCGGCTGGCCAAGGGCGATGACCTGCTCCAGGCCCTAGAGAAGATCTGCCAGGACCAGAACATCACCCTGGGGGAGGTGCGGGCCCTGGGCGCAGTCACCCGGGCCCGGGTGGGTTTCTATAACCAGGAAGAGAGGAAATACTACTTCCTGGACTTCGATCAGCCCCTGGAGATCCTGGCCCTGGTGGGGAATATTTCGCTGAAAGACGGCAAACCCATGGTGCACGCCCATGTGACCCTGGGCGATCATGCCGGCCGGGCCTTTGGGGGCCATCTGGCCGAGGGCGCCCCGGTCTTCGCCTGCGAGTACGTCATTTACGAACATCTGGCCGAGCAAGAGCTGCACCGCCAGTTGGACCAGGAAACGGGGCTGATGCTCTGGCCTAAATCCTAATGGGCAATTGACTAAAAGCCATTTCAAAATCTCAAATAACCCCTGAATTGTCATTCTGAGCGCAGCGAAGAATCTCGTATTTTCGAGGGGTTGAGATCCTTCACTGCGTTCAGGATGACAGAAAGAGAGGTTTTGATACCAATGTGACATCAAAGGCAGAGTTATAAAAAATGAGTCATCGTTCTGCTGCCACAGGCGGGCACGGAGGCCCGCCCCACCAAAGCAAAACTCTAGATTTTGACATCATATGCACATAACCGCCCTTAAGGAGAAGGGATATGGCGAAAAAAATTGAAAAGATCAGGGTGGATATGAACGCGGGCCGCCTTCCGGAGGATTTGGAGAAGTATCGCCTCAAAGCCCTGGATCTGGGCGCCACCCAGGCCGCGGTGATCAAGACCACGGACATCCCGGTGGATGAGCGCGTAACCCTGAAGTGCCAGATTCCCCGCTGCTTCGGCTACGGCGTGGGCGCACACTGCCCGCCCAACACCCTGAAGCCCGAGGAACTGCGGGAGGTTCTGAAAAAGTTCCATTTCGCCGTCTTTTTTATCAAAGAGGTGCCCCCGGAGGTGATCGTCCGGGACAAAGCCACCATCAAAGAGCGGGTGGCCGCATACCAGGAGGTTTTCAAGATCGTCAACGACGTGGAGTCCCTGGCCTTCCACGACGGCCATTACCTGGCCTTCGGCTTCGGCGCCGGCTCCTGCCGCCACACCTTCTGCGGCCAGATGGAGAACTGCCAGGCCATGGAAGGGAAGAAATGCCGCTTCTCCCTGCGCTCCCGGCCTTCCATGGAGGCGGTGGGCATCGATGTCTACCAGATGGTGGCACGGCTGGGCTGGGACATCTACCCCATCGGCAGCGACGATAAGCCGGAGGATATCGTCAAAGGCACCCTGGCTGGTTTGATTGTTGTACAGTAGCTTCGGGTGGAAATAGTAGGAGCCATTTCAAAACCTCCTTTTCTGTCATCCTGAACGCAGTGAAGGATCTCAAGCCCTTGAAAAAACGAGATTCTTCGCTGCGCTCAGAATGACCATTCAGGGTAATTTGAGGTTTTAAAATGGCTCTTGATCAGTGATTAGTTTTTTCTCTGACCCCTGGCTCCTGACCCCTGATCAATGCCCCCTGGCCCCCGCTCCCAATTCTTTTTCAGCCTGGACATGCTAAAATAGCTGTATATGGCTGCCCTGTTTTACCGCCTCTCCCCCCGCTTGGTGCTCTGTTCTCCGGAATACCCTTATAACGCCGGGCCGGGGGAGCAGATTCTGCGTTTGACCAGCGGTGGGGCCTTCAACCCCACCCACCCCTGCACCCGCCTCTGCCTGGACTTGCTGAAAGAAGCATTGACTGCAAGGCCGGTCCGGAGCTTTCTGGACCTGGGCTGCGGCACCGGTATTTTGTCTCTGGCCGCCGCGGCCCTGGGCGTTACCCGGGTGGCGGCGGTGGACCTGAACCGGGACGCGGCCGACATCACTAAGGAAAACGCCCGGGCCAACGGCCTGGCCGCGCAAATCCTGGCGGTGCAAGGCTCCAGCGAGTGTCTGCAAAAACCCTTCGACCTGGTGGCGGCCAACCTCCATATCGACGTGCAGTTGGAGAAAGTGGCGGAGCTGAACCGCCTGGCCGCGCCCGGCAGCCGTCTCCTCCTTTCCGGCTTCCGGGACAACCAGGAGGAGCCGCTGCTCACCCAATACCAGCAGCGGGGCTGGCGGCTGGCCCGCCGCCGGGTGAAAGAGTTCTCCCACCCGGAAATGCCCCCGGAGATGAGTTTCACCTGGGCCGCCTGGCTGCTGGAAAAATAGGAAGAGGTGGGGGAGGGGCTAAGGGGCACACCCCCTTACCCCTCCCCCACACCC
>JAKAKP010000103.1 GCA_021813445.1 Deltaproteobacteria bacterium | reverse complement strand
CGGGAAGGGGTGGACCTCCTCATCGCCCTGAACCAGGAGACGGTGGACCGGCATCGGCCGGAAGTCCTCTCCCAAGGCTTCCTCATCTACGATGCCTCAGAGGTGCAGAAGGTCCCCGGCGATATTCCTTCCCTGGCCCTGTCGCCGGATATTCTGCTCTCCGGAGAAAGCGGCAAAGCCGAGATCGCGGTGAACGCCGGGGCCTGCGGCGCGGCCCTGGGGCTGCTCCGGGCGCCCCTGGCGCCCATGCTGGCCCTGTTAAAAGAGACTTTTGGGGACAAAGGGGCAGAGGTGGTGGAGTGGAACGTCCAGGCCGCCACCCGGGGCTATGAGCAAGGTGCAGCTCAGGCTTTCGGCTTCTCCCTGGCCGGAATCCAGCCGCCGGCGGCACCCCGCCTGTTGATCAGCGGCCACGAAGCCATGGCTCTGGGGGCCCTGGCCGGGGGGCTGCAGTTCATCAGCGGCTATCCCATGACCCCCTGGACCAGCCTGCTGAACGCGGTGGCGCAACGGGCCGCCCGCTATCACGTGGTGGTAGAGCAGGCCGAAGACGAAATCGCGGCCATCAATCTGGCCATCGGCGCTTCTTATGCCGGAGTCCGGTCCCTGACCGGCACCTCCGGCGGCGGTTTCTGCCTGATGACCGAGGCCCTAAGCCTGGCGGCCATGACGGAAACTCCCCTGGTGCTGGTGGTGGCCGGCCGCCCCGGTCCCAGCACCGGCCTCCCCACCCGCACGGAGCAAGGGGACTTAAGTTTTGTGCTCTCCGCCGGCCAGGGGGACGCGCCCCGGGCAGTCCTGGCCCCCGGCACCCCGGCCCAGGGTTATGCCCTCACCGCCAAGGCCCTGAATTGGGCCGACCGCTATCAACTGCCGGTATTCCTACTCACGGATCAGTACTTCGCTGATACCCAACTTACACACCTTCCCGGAGAATTCCCCGAGGTGCAGGTGGACCGGGCCGTGACCACGGGCCCCGCTTCCGGAGTCTATGAACGCTACGCCTATACCGGCAGCGGCGTCTCGCCCCGGCGGCTGCCGGGATTCGGGCCGGAACTGGTGGTGGCCGATTCCGACGAACACACCCCGGACGGGCACCTCACCGAGGACCTGGCGGTGCGGGTGAAGATGCACGACAAGCGCCTGCGCAAGCTGCAAACCATGGTGCCAGAAATGGGAGGGATTACCAGCGCGGGGGACCCGGACGCGCCTCTGACTCTGATGTGCTGGGGCTCCAGCCTGGGACCGGTGCAGGAGGCGGTGGCTCTCCTCAATGCCGACCAAACTCCAGCCCGCCTGGTGCACCTCAGTGAACTATGGCCCTTCCCTCAGGAAGCGGTGGCCGCGGCCCTTAAAGGAAGCAAGAAATTGGTGCTGGTGGAGATGAACGCCAGCGGCCAGCTAAACCGGCTGCTGCGCCAGGAAACCGGCGTCCAGGCGGACCACCTGGTGCTGAAATATGACGGCGCACCTTTTACCCCGGAGTATATCCTCCGGGGTCTGGCCGGAGCGGCATAAGACCGTTTTACGTTTTTCGTTTTTCGTGAAAAGATTTTGTGAAATAAATAAGTTACAGATTATCCTTAGATTCGGTTATAATTCGTGAAGGTATAAGGCTTTTCAGGGGGAAAAAGATGTGCTATGCTTTTGGCCCCTGGGGCTTTTATCTGAGGAAGCCATGCTGCCGATAGAATTATATGCAGGCATAGAGTCGGCCTGGTGCCCGGGATGCGGCAATTTTGTCTTGCTCCAGGCCTTTAAACAGGCGTTGGGAGAGTTGGACATCCGGCCCCAGGATATCGTGGTGGTGTCGGGGATCGGCCAATCCGGCAAGTTCCCCCACTACCTGAGTTGCAACACCTTTAACGGCATCCACGGCCGCACCCTGCCGGTGGGCACCGGCATCCGGCTGGCCAACCCGGACCTGAAAGTAGTGTGCGTGGCCGGGGATGGAGACTGCTACGGGGAAGGAGGCAACCATCTCCTGGGGGCGATCCGCCGCAACGTGGATCTGACCCTGGTGGTGCACAACAATCAGGTTTATGCCTTGACCAAGGGCCAGGCCTCCCCCACCACGGACCTGGGGCTAAAGACCACGCTCCAGCCCCAGGGGGTGCCGTACACCCCCCTGGCGGCTCTGGCCCTGGCCGTGAGCCAGGGCTGCTCCTGGGTGGGACGGGGCTCGGCCACGGACCTGGAGCACCTGCAAGGACTCTATCAGCAGGCTATCGCCCATCGGGGCCTGGCGTTCTTGGAAGTGCTCCAGCCCTGTGTGACTTTTAACCGGGTTAATACCTATCAGTGGTACCGGGAGCGGGTCTACCGGGTGGAAGAGACCCCGGATTATGACCCGGGAAATGAACTCTGGGCCTACCAGAAAGCCAAGGAGTGGGGGGAACGCATTCCCATCGGCGTGATCTCCCGCCACCCACGGCCCCTGCTGGAAGAGGCCCATCCGGCCCTGCAGGCCGGCCCGCTGGTGCGGCAGCAGTCGCAACGAGACTTACCCCAGCTTCTGGCTGATTTCTTTTAAGAGGAGAGAACTATGGTGGCTGAGAAACAACTGCGTTCCTGGGATATCGTCCGGGAGCCCAACCGCATTTTGTTGGAAGAAGATTACGGCTCCAAAATGGAGTTGTTGATTTATGCCCTAACCTGGGCGGTGGAAATCGGGCTGTGCTTTGCTCTGGCCGTTACCTACCTCAGGGGGTAGGAAAGGACTGGGCTCAGAACCTCCCGGGCATGACCGGTGAGGAGGATACCAGGTTTTCTTAATTGCCGGGCAAAAAAACTCAAAAAGGAGGCTTAAAAAGTGCAACATTTTTTTAGGTCTTTCTTGAAAAAAGAGCGGGCCTGGCGTAAAATTTAATAAAATTTTCACAAAATCCTAACATACCGGAAGCCGGTGAAAAACCGGCCTCTGCCAAGAGACGACGCGGGGCAGGAACCCACCATACCTGGGGGTTACCACAGGCACTGGCAGAAAGAATTTGGCCGAGCCTAAAGGGACCTTTTTGGCGGTCTCAGGGAGGTGCGGGAAGCTTATGGTTAACGAACTTTTGGCTCCAGGCGGCAGCCTGGAAATGGTGGAAGCGGTTTCGAAAAACGGCGCTAATGCCGTGTATGTGGGCGCCAAAGGCTTTAGCCGCCGTAAATGTGCCTGGGAACTGGAAGACAGCCAGATCGGCGAAGCCGTGCGTATTGCCGGGGCCTACCAGAGCAAGGTGCGGGTGGCCCTGAACGCTGAAATCCCGCCGGAAAAGCTCCCCCTGGTCTTGCAGAAAGTGGAGAAATACGGCGGGGTCGGCGTCGAAGGGGTGATCGTCAAAACCCCGGCGGTGATGCAGGAGATCCACCGGCTTTTCCCGGAGTTGGTCATCCACGCCAGTGTCGGCTGTAATATCCAGACCCGGGAGGAAATGGCCGAGTTTCAAGCCTACGGCGCCACCCAACTGGTGGCCTCCACGGAAATCAACACTGCGGAGAAACTGGCCCGGTTCAAACGGGACGCGGACTCCCTGGGCTTGAAGACCGAGGTCTTGATTCACGGCAACCGCTGTATCGGCGGCGTCGGCAACTGCCTCTTTCATGAACTCATTGCCGATTCTTACGTGCGCAAGGTCTATTACGACGAGTCGGGCAATGAAATCGTGGAATACGAAGGCTGGCCGGACCGGAGCGGCAGCTGCTTCCGGCTCTGTCTGCTCACCGATGAGCAGCGCCGGGTGCTGTTGCGCAAGCGGGGCCAACCCGGGCACGTCATCGAAGCCATCAACGATCGCATCCGGCGCAACCCCAACGTGGCCTTTGCTATCCTGGGCAATGAACTGAAGGCTTATCTGGATCTAGGGATAGCCACGGTCAAGGTTCAGGGCCGGGAGTACGCGGTGTCCATGATTGCCAAGATGATCTGCTGCTACCGGCAGCTCATCGACGCGCATCAGCGGGGCGAAGACATCAACAGCAATTTCTATAAGCGTATTCAGGACCGTTTGGCTGTCCTGGTGGCGGAGCGGGACGCCGCCCGGCTGGAAAAGACCAAGGAGTTGCACCGGCAGATTGTCGGCCTGTAAAGACGAACATATTCGTAAAAATCTCAAAATTCCATTTTTTTACTTTATTGTGTATAAAAGCCTGCCCTATAATAGGGCAGGCTTTTTTATCTTCATTACTGTTGCGCAGTGGAAGTTTTTTGGATGTCAGGGCGAACCTGGTATTCGCCCATCATCTGGGCGAACATCGGGTTCGCCCTTGCGTTTAAATAACTTCTTGACCGCAACTAAGCCTGGGCAAATTGGCCGCAAGGCCTTTATTTATATAGCAAAAGCAGGTACAAAGGATTGGTCAATCTCAAAAGTCCTCGGTTTTGGGCGGGGGCCTTGCTGTGGGCCCTGTTGGCGTGGGGAAGCTTCTATAACCTGGCCAATTACCCCACCATCTGGTGGGATGAAGCCATCTTCTCCGAGACCGCGGCCAACATCGTGCAGCACGGACGTTACGCCTTCACCGTAGAGACCCCCAACCAGCTTTCCGATCTGGATTACCGCATTAGCGCCGGCCCCGCAGTCATCCTGCCGGTGGCCCTGGCTTACAAGCTCCTGGGAGTGGGCGTGGCCCACGGCCGCCTGGTGGCCGGAGCATATCTGCTTCTCCTCTTCCTGGCCCTCTATCTGGCCGGGCGGCGCCTCTGGGGTCCAGCCGTGGCTTTGGGCGCCATGGCCCTGGCCTTGCTGGGCACTGATGTGCTCTCCTGGGGCCGCTCCGTCCTGGGGGACGTGCCGGCACTGGGGCTCTTTGTTATGGGGCTTTGGTTTCTGGTGCGAGGATTGGATACTTCGGCCCTGGGCGCCCTCTTTGCGGGCGGGATTTTTTTGGGATTGGCCTTCGATGCCAAGGAATTCTACGGCCTGGCCTTCCTGCCGCCGGTGTTTCTCCTGGCCTGGCAATGGTGGCGGCACGACAAAGTCCGGCTGGTGAAAACCATCCTCGCGTTTGTGCTGGGGGCCTGCCTGCCTTTACTGGCCTACCTCCTTATGAAATGGGCCATCCTGGGGAGTCTGGAAGCTGCGGTCCTGCATTTCCTGCATCAGAAAAGACTTCTGTGCCACGAGTTTTTTACGCCCTTGACCATCGGCCGGATTTATCCGGAAAGCCTGCTCACCCTCCTGGGGAATCCCCTGTTCTGGCTGGGAATTCTGGGAGCATACGGGGTCTGGAGAAAGGGAACCTCCTGGGGTGAGAAGCTGTGGCTGGGGAATTTCCTCCTTTGGAGCCTGGTCTATCTCACCGCGGTCTGGTGGCAGCGCTTCGCCCTGCCGGCTTTTTTTCTGGCCAGTCCGCTGGCGGCCCTATTTATCGGCAAAGCCACAGTCCGCCTGAGCGCCTGGCTGACACGGCCTCCCCGGTGGCTGGCCCCCGGTATCGTGGCCGTGGTGCTGATTATGTTCTACCCTTTCTCGGGCCTGGATTATCTGAAGACGATTTACACCCGCACCGTTGATACCCCTTACCGCCTGGTGGATTACCTCAAAACCCATGTGCCCCGCTCCTGCCTCATCGAAACTCCGGAGTACGAGCTGGCCCTCCTGACCAACGACTATCGCATCCACTTAATGCCTGCTTTCTATTTTGTGGAGTCCACCCCCGACCGCATAGTGCTCCTTAACCCTCGGAAGAAACCGTATGATTTCAACCGGGTGAGGGCGGACGTGCTGGTAGTGGGAGCGTTCGGCAAAAGCGTCTTCAGACAAATCTACCCGCCGGACCGGATCGCCAGGAAGTGGCGCCGCCTGGCCAAGGTGGGGGATTATGATATTTACCTCTCCCGGCAGGGCTTGGCCAAAATAAAGAAAGCCAAGGCTTCCCCGGTCATCCCGGCCCGGCTTGACGTCTCGAAGAAGCCGAATTATAGTGGCTTCCATGCCCCCTCGCCTTCTACTACGTACTATCACTGAATTTCGCCGCCTATATCAGCGCCTGCACGCCGGAGACGCCGTTGTCGGCCCCTTGGCCTGGAGGGAGGGGGAAGAGGCCAAGCTCCTGGATCTGGTGGACCGGGGCGTGGTTTTCTTCCCTTCCGCCCTGGCCCAGATGCTGGCCCGCTCCAAGGTGGCCCAAGCCGAAGTCCTGGGGGAATTCATGGTCCCCGGCACCTTTGTGGCCTACAGCCTCCCGGACCTGGCCCGGCATCTCAATGAATTCCGGGACCGGGGCGGCGGCCAGGTGGTCACCAAACGGGATAAGGCCCACCTGGGTCTGGGGGTGAGCCTATGGCCTTCCCTGGAAGCCCTTTGCAGCCTGGGGGGCCTCCAAGGCCTGCCTTTCCCCCTGGTGGTGCAACCCTTTCTCTCCGGAGCCCGGGACCTGCGGGCCGTGGTGCTGGGGGACTATGCCGAGGCCTACGAACGGCTCAACCCCGGGGGCTTCCGAAAAAATATCTTTCAAGGCGGCTCCTCCCGGCCTCTGGAACTCACCCCGGAAATACTCGCTTTCTGCCAGCAGGTCATGGGCCGGGGCAAATTCCCTTACGCCATTTTGGACTTGCTCCAATCCGCGTCAGGGGAATCATTCCTCTCGGAAATCAGCCTGAAAGGAGGGCTCACCGGGGCCCGCCTGGGCCAGGAGGAGTTCCGGGAGCGGGTGCAAAGCTTGGAAGAAGAGTGGCAGCGTCAATGGGAAAGCTCATAGAAGAACCGGGGTTGCGGGACCGGGTCCAGACCTTTAAAGACCGGGCCATGGCCGGGCGTCTCCTGGCGGCGCAGTTGCAAAGCTATCTGGGGCAGGCAGTGCGCGTCTTTGCCATCCCCGCGGGGGGCGTGCCCGTGGCCGCGGAGATCGTCCGGGTCTTGCAGGTGCCCCTGGACTTGGTCATTGTCCGCAAGATCCAACTTCCCTGGACCACGGAGGCGGGCTTCGGAGCCCTCAACCCGGCAGGGGAAGCCGTGTTCAACGAAGAACTTTTGCAACGCCTGCAAATGCCCCCGGCGGAAATCGAGGCCCAGGTGCAAAAGACCCTGGCCAACCTGAAGCAGCGGGAGGAAAGGCTGCGGCAGAACCGCCCTTACCCGGATTTGGCCGGGGCCGCCACCATCATCGTGGACGACGGCCTGGCTTCGGGCTATACCATGCGGGCCGCGGTCACTTTTCTGAAAGCCAAGGCCGCGGGCCGGATCATCGTGGCCGTGCCCACCGCTGCGGCCCGCACGGTGGAGACCCTGCTGCCCCTGGTGGACGAGCTCTATTGCCTCAACGTCCGGGGCGGCTGGTCCTTCGCAGTGGCCGACGCCTATGAAAATTGGTATGATTTAGAAGAGGAGGAAGTGCTGGAGATTTTGCAATCCTTACCCCAGAAGATGGCATGAAACCCGCGTTCACTGCAAAGATTAAACAGATCCCCAAAGACCGCCTGGCCTTCGACATCGACGGGGTGGTGGCGGACATCATGACCACCTTCCTGGACCTGGCCCGGGAGCGCTACGGCCGGGACCACTTGCGCTACGAGCACCTCACCACCTTTTATCTGGAAGAGTGCCTGGACCTGGAGCCCTGGATCATCGACACCCTGATCCGGGAACTCATCGACCGGCCCCACGAGCTGCCGGTGGAGCCCTTCCCCCACGCGGCGCCGGTCTTGACCCGCCTGGCCGCAGAAACCCCGCTGCTCTTCATCACCGCCCGGGACCGGGCCCGGCCCATCGAGACCTGGCTGCACCGCACCCTGGACCAGGTGGACCCGGAAGCTATCCGGGTCTTGGCCACCGGCGATCCGGACAGCAAAATCCATTACCTCCGGGACCACGGCATCCACTACTTCGTGGAAGACCGCCTGGAGACCTGCCACCAACTGGCCGCCCACGGCATCACCCCCATCCTCTTTGCCCAACCCTGGAACCGCCGGCCCCACCCCTTTCTGGAGGTACAGGACTGGCTGGAGTTGGCGGGATTGCTCTTCGAGGACGTGTGAGCCAAGGGCGCGTCTTACGCGCCAATAATGCGGTCAGAATTTCCCATACCATGAATGTTGCGTAAGACGCACCCTACAAGGATTTTTACCGTAGGGGGGCACCCATGTGTGCCCCCCCTGACGTTCGCAAAGACACAACCTGCCAACACTCCAATATGGATTACGCCCATGTAATTAAAGATGCTATGATATTTGCGATCGCCCGGGCGGACACATGGGTCCGCCCCTACGTCCCTAATCCCAGGGCCAGATGGTGGCCAGGTATTCCAGGGACGGCCAGAGGCTGCCTTCCTGGTGAGGCTCCAGGGTGACCAGCGGCTGGCGGTCCCGGGACGCCAGAAAGTTGAGGACCATTCCCAGCGGCACCGTGCCCTGGCCCAGGGCCAGGTGGGTGTCGAAATCGCCCCGGTTGTCGTGGAGGTGGAGTTGGCCGATGTGCGGCCAGAGCGCGTGCAGCCAGCGGTCATAGTCACCGCCGCCGAAGGCCTGGAGGTGGCCCACGTCCAGGCAGACCCGGAGGTTGGGCGCGTTCACCAGGGTCAGGAGTTCCAGAAAGAGGTCCGGGTCCGTCTCATAGACGTTTTCCAGCATCACCGTAACCTGCTGGGCCGCGGCCAGGGCGGTGAATTCCCGCCAGGTGACAGCGCTCCGCTCCAGCCAGTCTGAGCGCGCCCATTGATAGAACTTGGCTTCATAGCCCAGATGGCAGACGATGCTCACCGGCTTAAAGACCGGCAGCAGGCGGAAGGCCTGGCGCAGGCGGCGGCGGCAGGCGGCGAGGATGATCTCGTCCAGGGCCCCGGGGAGCAGGTCCTGGAAGGGGGCGTGGAGCGTGATACTGCGCCCGGCCTGCTGGAAGATCCGGGCCATGCGGCTGAACTCCCGCCGGGGGAAATGGCCCAGACTGCGGGCGTCTATGCCGATTTCCGGATTCAGGCCCCGCTCCAGAAACAGGTCCAGGTATCCCTGCCCCAGATAAGGGAAAGGAATATTGACCTGGACCCGGGCAATCAGGGCCTCAGCCGTCAAGGCCATGGGCGGCTAATCTCAATGGGGGTATTGGCACAGTTCCAACAGCAGGCCGTAGGTCGCCTTGGGATGGATAAAGGCCACCAGCGCGCCGTGGGCGCCTTCCCGGGGCTTCTCATCGATGAGCTTGACGCCGGCGGCCTTTAATTCCTCCAGGGCCCCGGCCAAGTCTTCCACTTCCAGGGCCAGATGGTGGAAGCCTTCGCCTTTGTTCTCCAGGAATTTGGCCACCGGGCTGTCGTCCGCGGTGGGGAGAAGGAGTTCCAGGTTGGATTCTCCCACGCCGATGAAGCTCACCTTCACTTTCTGGGTTTCCACCACTTCGTCGCCCTTGAGCGCCAGCCCGAGGTTTTTCCCGTAAAGGTTTTTCCCTGCATCCAGGTCCTTGATGGCGATCCCCAGATGCGCGATTCTTTTGATCTTCATGGATATCCCTCCTAAAGGTAGATGATCGATTTTTGGATTTGACGGGAAAAAGATAGGAAGGGAAGCAGGGTCTACACCCAAACTACTTGCCCTTAACCTTTGGCATTATATATGATGGTTTCGGCCAGGAAAAGCATGGGATGCATTTTCCTGATAAAGTTCAAGGTTCAAGGTTCAAAGTTCAAGGTTAAGACCCTTCAATGACTTTGAACCTTGAACTTTGAACCTTAAACTTACAGAAGCAGAGGTTGGCAGATGTCCGATAAAAATTTATTCACCCAGGTGGCTGAGCGCCTGGGGACCTATCAGCAACAGATGATCGATCTGCAGCGGGAACTGGTGGCCAGGAACGCAGTGGGGCCGGATCACGGCGGCCCCGGGGAAGTGGAAAAGGCGGCCTTTCTCACGGATTTGCTCCGGAACTGGGGCCTTAAAGTGGATAATTTCCCGGCCCCGGATGAACGGGTGGCAGGCGGTCAGCGTCCCAACCTGGTGGCCTGGGTCCCGGGGCAGCGGCCGGAAAAGGTCTGGGTCCTGAGTCATATGGACGTGGTGCCTCCGGGGGATGAGACCCTGTGGGATTCGGACCCCTTCACCCTGCGGGTGGAGGGAGACCGCATCTTTGGCCGGGGCACGGAGGACGACCACCACGGTATCGTTGCCTCCCTGATGGCGGTGAAGGCTATTCTGGACCTGGGGATCACGCCCCCCCGCACCCTGGCCCTGGCCCTGGTCTCCGACGAAGAGACGGGCAACGAAAAGGGGCTGATCCATCTGCTCAAAGAGCAGCCGCAGCTCTTCGCGCCGGCAGACCTGATCATCGTGCCGGACGCGGGCAGCCTGGACGGCACCCTCATCGAGGTGGCGGAGAAGAGCATCCTCTGGCTGCGGCTGACGCTGGAGGGGAAGCAGTGCCATGCCAGCCGTCCGGACTTGGGGGCCAACACCTTGCGGGCCTGCGCCCACGTGATCCTGGCCCTGGAGGCCTTGGCCCGGGAGTTTCCCGGGGAAAATCCACTGTTCCGGCCCCCGGTGAGCACCTTCGAGCCCACCAAGAAGGAGGCCAATGTCCCCAACATCAACACCATCCCCGGGCGGGATGTTTTCTATTTGGATTGCCGGGTGCTGCCGGATTATGACCTGGCCCGGGTGAAGGAAAAGGTCCTGGCTTTGGGGGAGGACGCGGCCCGGCGCTTCGGAGTGAGCCTGCAGATGGAGCCGGTGCAGGAGTTGCCCAGCGCCCCGGCCACCGCGCTGGAAGCGCCGGTGGTCAAGGCCCTGGAGCGGGCCATCCGGGAGGTCTACGGCCGGGAGGCCGCCCCCCGGGGGATCGGTGGCGGCACCGTGGCTGCGTTTCTCCGGCAAAAGAGTCTGCCCGCCGCAGTCTGGATGACGGTGAGCCAGACCGCACATCAACCCAATGAATTCACGACACTGAGCAATCTCCTGGGAGACGCCCGGGTCCTGGCCCACGTCTTTTTGGAGGACTAGCAGAAACTTGGGGGAGGAGGCCACGGGCTGGTAACCCCTCCCCCATCTCCCCCCAATTCCTGACCCGTTAGCAACTGCACCCCTGGGGCCCCCGCTCCTGTCCCCCCCCTTTTTTTACTCCAGGCCAAATAATACGCCTAAAGCCATTTCAAAGTCTCTCTTTCTGTCATCCTGAACGCAGTGAAGGATCTCATACCGAGTTGCAATCTAACGACGTGGATTTGTGGGGGCACCATGTGTGCCCCCGGGACGCTCGTAAAAACACAATCCTTCAGTCTCTAAAGATGAATATGATCATAGAATTAACGCAGTTGTATTTGCGGACGCAGGGGCGGACACATGGGTCCGCCCCAAAAATTGCCGATAGATTGCAACTCGGTATCAACGCCTTGGAAATACGAGATTCTTCGCTGCGCTCAGAATGACAAATTTAGGATAATTGAGGCTTTAAAATGGCTTCTTAGGAAGACTTGGCAGATGGCGGAGAACCGGACAGGGATCTGAGGGCAGGGACACACGTCTTGGGGTCCCCGCCAGTCATTTAAGTTTGTCCCAATCTGACCGGTCCAGGCAATAATCCCGGTTCTCTTCATCGGCAATGGAATAGTTATCCAGGTCCTCGGCCAGCATTTCGCACCATTCCTCCATGGCCTCGTCCGGGGCCAGGGATCCCAGCCAGGGGCGGATTTCGAACTCGTCTTGAAAACCCCAGTGGCGCAGGAGTTCCCGGGGATTTTGGGGGTCCAGCACCAGGTAAGATTGGAAGCCGTCATGCCGGCGGATAATAATCGGACAAGCCATGAGCATCTCCTTGACGGATTTCTGTTTTCTTTTTAAGGTATGTGGTACGGGATCGCAACTATGAAAATCGGGACCGGAAAAGAACGCCTCGGCACTCAAACGGGCGGCAGCCCGTCCGGGAGCCGCACCGGGGGAGCGGCGGGGATGATGGCCCTGCTTGCCGGCCTGCTGTTATTGTTGGCCGCTTGCGGACAGCTTCCGCCCTTGCCGGCCCAGTTCGAGTCAGACTCCTATGCCCCCATCACTTACGAGGAGCTGCTGGCCCCCAAGGCCGCCAATCTGCAGGCCGGCCAAAAGATCAAGGTCCCCGCTTATTATTGGCAATATCTCACCTATGATCCGGCTATAGTACGCAATTACCTGGACATGCTCAGGTATCCCTTGACCTGGCCCAGACTGCGCTGGTTTGCCACTTACGGCACTCCGGACCTGCGGGGTTATTATGAACTGGCGGCCTTGGACCCTTCCTTGAAAAAGGGTTTTAAGCTGCAGCGGCTGGACCATGTCATGATTTATGGAGAGTTGGCCTCTCTGGGCCCCGGCCTTTATCTCCGGGTGCATCATGTCGCCAAAATCCAAGAGGACTGAGGAGGATTTCCCTTAAGACCACAAACGGCCGGAACCGCGAGGGCGCGCTCGGCCGCCGCGCCTCCCGGAGGGTTGACGGGGGGTATTTTTTTTGATAGGGCTGAACCATATGGGGCGACCATGGGTTTGAATTTATTGGATCTGGGGATACTGGTTCTCCTGATTCTCATCTCCTTGCGGGGCTACTACCGGGGCCTGTTTCAAGAACTGGCGGTCCTGGCCGGGGTGGTGGGGGGAGTATTGGCTGCGGCCCATGTCCACCTGGTGTTGGCCTCGATACTTAGCCCCTGGATCACCAACCCTGATTATGCCCGCTGGGTTGCCTTCGCTCTGGTGCTGGTGGCGGTTTATTGGAGCATCCGCCTGGTGGCCTACTTTCTCCAGCGCATACTTTACCATCTGTATCTGGACGTTTTTGACCGTCTCCTGGGAGGTTTTTTTGCCCTGATCAAGGGGGCGCTGCTCATCGGGTTTTCTCTCATGCTCATCGGCGTGGTCATGCCCAAAGACTCCCATCTCCTGAGAGAATCCCGCACCGCGCCGATACTGATGCACTTCTCCCGGCAGGCCCTGGGACTGTTGCCGCCGGACTTCAAACAACGTCTGAACGACTACCTGCAGAAACTACAGAAACCGAAGAAGAGGCACGAAGCTGCCTAGTCTCTGGTGGGAAAATTCCACCAATCGCCCTCCGTAATGAATTGTTATGACATTTTACTTTTGAAAAAAGCAAACTGTAGGGGCGAACCTTGTGTTCGCCCCGATGCTGCTGGGCGAACACAAGGTTCGCCCCTACATAAAATAAATGGTTGCTGTCGCATTGGAATACGCTTGCGAGGAGTTGACTGACTATGCCCAAAAAGAAGCGGGAGCCGGGGGAGGCGGTGGCCGAATTCGTCGCCATTGTCCGCCGCCTGCGAGGCCCCGGGGGGTGCCCCTGGGATGCCCGCCAGACCCCGGAAACCCTGAAGACTTATCTGCTGGAAGAAGCCTACGAGTTGGTGGAAGCCCTGGAAAGCGGGGACCCGGAGAAAATTAAAGAAGAATCGGGGGATCTCCTGCTGCACCTGGTGTTCATCAGTGACCTGTTCCAGGAGCGGGGGGACTTTTCCTTTGCCGAGGTGGCCGCAGGCATCACTGCCAAGATGATTCACCGCCATCCCCATGTCTTTGCCGGGGAGGAAGCCAAGACCAGGGAAGATTTGCACCGCATCTGGGAGCGGGCCAAGGCCCAGGAGGGCAAAGGGAAGAAAAAGGCGGCCCTGGAGAAGGTGTCTCCGGCGATGCCGGCCCTGGTCCAAGCCCAGCGTTTGGGGGAGGCGGCCGCGCGTTTGGGGTTCGACTGGCCCTCAGTGCAGGGCGCCCTGGACAAGGTGGAAGAAGAGTGGCAGGAATTCCGGCGGGCCCTGGCCGCGCCACCCGTTGCGGCCCGGGAAGAGGAACTGGGAGATCTTCTATTTGCCCTGGTCAATGTGGCCCGGTTTCTGAATATCGACTCCGAAGGGGCCTTGCGGCGCACCATCTACAAGTTCATGAAGCGCTTCCATGTGGTGGAGCGGACCCTGGTGAAGCAGGGCAAGACCCCGGAAACCGCCACCCTGGAGGAAATGGAGGAGATCTGGCAGGCCGCCAAAAAGCAGTGATCACTGATGCCTGGCCCCTGATCCCTAAACTTGCCTCCCGGGTAGCGCAATGATATTATTTAGCTTGCCTAAGGGGGCTAAATAGGTATGGAATCCGACCGCATCCGCAAATTCTTCTCCCCTACCCCAGTCATTCTCGTCATTTTGGCCGGTGCGATTCTTCTTTCCGGGACGTTCTTCTTTTTCTGGCAGAAGCTGAACCACAAAGTCGAAACCATCATGCGGGAGCAGTTTAACCAGCAACAATTGATGCTGGCCCGCAAAATCGCCGACAACGTGGAGTCCTATTTCGATTTCCTGGAAAATATTCTCATGGGCTATGCTGGTCTTTACCAGACTATCCCGCCGCAACAGCATGCCATAGAAGCCTCCCTGGCGGAGCGTTTCACCCGGCACAAACTTTTCGGCATCCTGGAAATCCGCCGCTATAACCCTGAGGGCGTGGCCGTGCAGATTCTCAGCTCATCCCCCCACCCCGCGCCCCCGAGCAGCGTCGGTCTTCCTGCCACCTACCTGGAATGGGCCCGGGACCCGGCCAACCGGGGCAAATTATTTCTCAGCAGGACTTTCATCTATCAGGAGCCTCCCTGGAAAGGCCGCAGGGTCATGAGGTTCCTGACTCCGCTATACTGGGCGGATGCCAAAGGCAAATTATCCGGAGTGCTGGAACTGATCATCGATCCCTTCTTTATTTGCAGGACGGTGACGGCCGGCGTTCGCTCCGGCGAGACCGGCTATGCCTGGATCATCGACCAGGATGAAATCTTTCTGGCCCATTACGAAAAGGATTTTATCGGCCATAACGCCATCGAGGTCCGTTTGGCCCGCAATCCTCGGATCGTCTTCCGGGGGCTTAAAGAACTGGATACCGACCTCCTGGCAGGCAAGGAAGGGGTTACGGAATATGTTTCCGGCTGGCACCGCGCCAAAGTGGGGGAAATGCCGAAGTTGGCGGCTTATGTCCCCATTCGCTTTAATAAAGGGTTGATCACGGGCGTCACCCACTTGGAAACTCCGGAGCACAACCTCTGGGGGGTCTGCGTGGTGGCCCCGGTGGAGGAAGTGTCCGGCCCGGTCTCGGAAGTGATGCACCAGGAATTGTTCTTGATAGGGACCTTTCTGGTGCTGGTGCTCCTGGCCACCGGCGGGATGATCGGGGCCGCGCTCACCTGGAACCAGGCCCTGGCCACGCAAATAGACCTGAAAACCCAGGAGTTGCTGGAATCCCAAGAACTCCTGGTGCATTCCGAGAGGTTCGCGGCCGTGGGAGAAGCCGCGGCTTACGTCAGTCACGAAATCAAAAATCCCTTGATGGTCATCGGTGGACTGGCCCACCAGGTGGAGCGCCGCCTGGAAAGCGACCAGCCGACCCAGGAAAAATTGAAAATCATTCAAAAGGAAGTCCGGCGTCTGGAAAACTTCCTGGGGGATTTGCGGGATTTCACGCGACCGGCGCTGCCTTTTAAGCAGAAAATCGATCTGAACCAGGTGATGCGGGAAGTTGAGGAACTGATGCTGGAGGCGGCCAAGGAAAAAGGTGTCAGCCTGGCAGAGAATTTGAACTCCGTGCCGTTTCTGGAGGCCGACCCGAACCAACTCAAGCAGGTGCTGGTCAATCTGGTCAAAAACGCCATAGAGGCTACGGAAGAAAATGACCGGATTATCCTGGCCACCGGGTTTGAGGATGGGCAGGCCTGGTTTTCGGTCCGGGACACCGGTAAAGGCATGCCCCCGGAGGTGCTGGAAAATATCTTCCATCCCTTCTTCACCACTAAAGAAAAAGGCACCGGCCTGGGTCTGGCGGTAATCCATAAAATAATTTCCGACCATCAGGGCACCATTAAGGTGGAGAGCGCCCCGGGCCAGGGCACCACCTTCCTGATAAGATTGCCTCTGAGTTAGGTTTAATGGAGCCTTCCACCTCTCCGGAAACCCTTGAGTCGCAAAAACGCCGCCGGGAAAGGATACTCATCCTTCTCATCCTGGTCCTGGTGGTGGCCATTACCTCCCTGGAGGTTTACCTGGTGCACCAGGGGGGTCAGCCGGTCACCGGCAGCCTCCTGGCCTTCAGCCTCCTCAATCTCAACACCTTCCTGCTGCTGCTCTTCACCTTCCTCATCTTCCGCCAGATGTCCAAGCTCTTCCTGGAGCGGCGCCGCAAGGTCTTCGGCTCCCGGCTGCGCACCCGCCTGGTTCTTACTTTTGTCAGCCTCACCCTGCTGCCCACCCTCATTCTCTTTTTCATGGCCTGGCAATTCATTACCAGCCGCATGGACCGCTCCTGGGACCGGCAGGTGGAGGAATCCCTGGACCGGGCCATTGACCTGACCCGCATTTTTTCCCTGGACCTGGAAGACAATCTCAAGAGCTACGGCCGGATCTTGAGCCAGGAGTTGCAGAAGCAAAACCATTGGACTTCCGGAGACCGGAACTACCTCCAATCCTTCGCCGAGCGGAACCGGGCGGCGTATCACCTTTCCGGCCTGGAGGTCCTGGATGCCCAGCGGGCGCAACTGGCCGCCAGTTACGATGTCCGGGTGGGCCGGTTGCCGGGGTTGCCAACTCCGGTCACCGGAGCGGCTGCTGCCGGGGAGGATACAGTCATCCGCCAGAAAATCGGCCCGGATGAACTTTTAAATCTTCTGGTGCCGGTGACTGATGCCGCGGGCGCCACCAAGGGCTTCCTCCTGCTCCGGAAACGCATCCCCAAGACCCATTTGCTGCGGGTCGCGGAGGCCACCCGCAGTCTGAAGGAATTGCGCCAGCGCCAGCTACAACTCAGCCCGGTGAAAGTGAGCCAATACCTGACCCTGGGGATCGCCTCTTTGGTCGCCATGATGGCCGCCATCTGGCTGGGGTTTTACATGGCCCGGGAGATCACCACCCCCATCCGGCAACTGGCCGAAGGGGCCATCAAGGTGGCCGGGGGCGACTACGATATTCATATCGACCAGGAAGGCCGGGATGAAATCGGCTTCCTGGTGCGCTCCTTCAACCAGATGACCCAGGACCTGCAGCAGAGCCGGGCGCAACTGGCCGCGGCCTACCGCCAGTTGAGCGAGTCCCATGAACTCATCTCCACCCAGAAGCGGGATATGGAGATCTTGCTGAAGAACGTGGCTGCGGGGGTGATCAGCATTGACGCCGCGGGCCGCCTCACCACCCTCAACGACTCCGCGGCCCAGATGCTCAACTGGCGGCGGGAAGAGGTGCTGGGGCGGGATTGCCGGGACCTGCTGCCCCCTGGAGAATATCACCGGCTGGCGGAGGTCATTGCTGCGGCCCGCCGTTCTCCCCGGGGCGCGGTGGAAACGCCTCTGCACGTGGCCTTGCCGGATAAGACCCTCTATCTCTTGCTTAAGCCCACGGTGCTCAAAGACGAGGCCGGTCAGGACCTGGGGATGGTAATTGTCTTCGAGGACCTGACCGAGCTGGAACGGGCCCAACGACTGGCGGCCTGGCGGGAGGTGGCCCGGTCCATCGCCCATGAGGTGAAAAACCCCCTCACTCCCATCAAGCTGGCGGCCCAACGGCTGCGGCGCCGCTATTTGGGACGTTTTGCCGAGGACAACCAGATTTTCGACGAGAGCACCCAGATCATCATCAGCCAGGTGGACGAACTGAAGAACCTGGTCAACGAATTCTCCCGGTTTGCCCGGCTGCCGCAGCTCACCTTGACCTCCCAGGATTTGAACGCCTTGATTCAGGAAACCCTGCTCCTCTACCGGGAGGTCCAGCCCCGGATCACTGTGGAGTTTCAGCCTGATCCGGACCTCCCCCCCCTGCTCCTGGACCGGGAGCAGATGAAGCGGGTGCTCCTCAACCTGATGGATAACGCCCTGGCCGCCATCCCCGGCCCCGGGACCATCACCATCTCCCTCAAGGGCGACCCGGACCGGGACCTGGTGGAACTGACCGTGGCCGATTCCGGCGGCGGTATCCCGGACCGTGACAAGGCGCGCATCTTCGAGCCCTACTTCTCCACCAAGCGGGGGGGGACCGGCTTGGGTCTGGCCATTGTCAGCTCCATCATCGCCGATCACCACGGGGAAATCCGGGTGGAAAACAACGTGCCCCAGGGCACCAAAATTATTATCGATCTGCCGATGCATAGGAAGGAATATGCCAGCCACTCTCTTAGTGGTGGATGACGAGCCCCAAATTTTGCAGGCGGTTTCGGGCATCCTTCAGGATGAAGGCTTCGAGGTGCTGACCGCACCGGATGGGGAAACTGCCCTCAAGACGGTGGCCGAGGCCAACCCGCACCTGGTTCTCCTGGATATCGCCCTGCCGGGGAGAGACGGCCTGGAGATTCTCCAGGAACTGAAGGCCCGGAATCCCGCCCTGCCGGTGGTGATGATCTCCGCTTACGGCTCGGTGGAGAACGCGGTCAAAGCCACCCGTCTGGGGGCTTACGACTTCATCGAAAAACCGCCCAACGCCGAAAATATCCTGCTCACCGTGCGCAACGCCCTGGAAATGGCCCGCCTGTCCGAAGAGAACCGGCGGCTCCGGCTCCAGGCCACGCCGGCCCGGGAGATCGTGGGCAGGAGCGAGGCCGTGCAGCGCCTCCGGGAGCAGCTGCGGATGGTGGCCCCCACCAACGCCTCGGTCTTGATCACCGGGGAAAACGGCACCGGCAAGGAACTGGTGGCCCGGGCCCTCCACGCCTTCAGCAACCGGTCCCACAAGCCCTTTGTGGAGGTCAACTGCGCCGCCATTCCCGAGGATCTCATCGAAAGCGAGCTCTTCGGCCACGAGAAGGGGGCCTTCACCGGGGCCACCAGCCGCCGCCAGGGCAAATTCGACCTGGCCCATGAAGGCACCCTGTTCCTGGATGAAATCGGCGACATGAGCCTCAAGACCCAGGCCAAGATTCTCCGCATCCTGGAAGAACAGCGTTTTGAACGGGTGGGGGGCAGCCGCCCCATCCAGGTGGACGTGCGGGTGGTGGCCGCCACCAACAAAAACCTGGCCGAGGAGATTCAGCGGGGGGCCTTCCGGGAAGACCTGTATCACCGCATCAACGTCATCCCCCTGCACGTGCTCCCCTTAAGGGAACGGCGGGAGGATATCCCCCTGCTGGCCAAACATTTTCTCCAGGAGTTGGCCCGGGAAAACGACGCCCCTGCCAAGACCCTGTCCCCCAAGGCCCTGGAGGCCCTCACCAATCAACCCTGGCCCGGCAATGTCCGGGAACTGAAAAACTTCGTCTGGCGTCTGGCCATCCTTACCCCCGGCCCTCAGATCGAGCTGGCGGACCTGCATCTTACCCCCCAGCCGGCAGCCGCGGCCGGGGGCCTGGACCGCCTCCTGGAAATCGCCGACTTCCGGGAGGCCCGGGCCCTGTTCGAGAAGGAATACCTGCGCCGCCAACTGGAGGAGTGCGGGGGCAGCGTCAGTAACCTGGCGGAAAAGATCGGCCTGGAACGCTCCCACCTCTACCGGAAACTCAAGGCCTGCGGGGTGGAGCCGGGCAAGGAAGGGGAAGGGTAGAAAAGATTTGGGGGAAGGGGCTAAGGGCCGGTGGCACAGGCGTCTCGCCTGGGCACCTTAGCCTTCCCGCACCCAACCCCCTTCCGCTTTTTAATCCTCCTAAATTCCCCTTTTCCAAAGGGGGACTTTACCCCCCCTTTGAAAAAGGGGGCAGGGGGGATTTTGAGGCGCTCCGGTAGTAAGACTGCGTGATTCATGAACATTTACCTTTTAGTGCAAAAAAGCGAGATGCTCTGATGTCCTCGGACTTTTCCGCAGAGGAATATACCCGCTATTCCCGTAACGCCATGCTGCCGGAGGTGGGCTGGGAGGGCCAGGCGCGCTGGCGCGCCGCCAAGGTGGCGGTGGTGGGCGCGGGGGGCATCGGCTCCGCGGCCCTTTATTACCTGGCCGCCGCGGGCGTGGGAGAGATCAGCATCATCGACGGCGACGTAGTGGAATTATCTAACCTGCAGCGGCAGATTCTCCATAATCTCCATGACCTGGGCCGGCGCAAGGTGGAATCGGCCTGGGAAACCCTGACGGCCCTGAACCCTAATTGCCGGCTTAACTTGCACGATACGCGCTTGGATGCGGCTAATATCCGGGATATACTAAAAGAAAATGACCTGGTGCTGGACGCCAGCGACAACTTTGAGACCCGTCTGGTGGTGGCGGACTGCTGCTGGCGGGAGAAAATCCTCCTGGTGTCCGCGGCGGTGGGCGGATTCCAGGGTCTGCTCCTGGTCCAGGACCCGGCCCCGGGGCATCCCTGTTACCGCTGCCTGCTGCCGCAGCCGCCGTCAGAGACCAAGCCGGAAGGCATTCTGGGCGCGGTGGCCGGGGTCATGGGGTGTTTGCAGGCCCTGGAAGCCCTGAAGCTGCTTTTGGGCCGGAAATCCGACCTGACGCATCAGATGTTGGCCTATGACGGGCTTCAGTGCCGTTTCCGCCACCATAAGCGGGAGAAGAGGCCTGACTGCCCTTTGTGCGGGAAAGGAAAGTGAGCAGTAAGCAGTTAGTAGTAAAGGCAAAAACCAGAAGGAATTTCCCCCCTTTTATAAAGGGGGGGGTCAGGGGGGGGGATTATAAAATGCCCCGAATTATTCAGGAGTCTCCGGCTCACCCGCAAGGTCTGTGAACCGGGGCCTTAAACTTGGAACTTTGAACCAGAAACTTGGAACTTCATCATTAATGAGTCAATAATGTCAAGTGATCCCCTAATCATCGCCGGCCGCTCTTTCCGTTCCCGTCTGCTGGTGGGTACGGGCAAATTTCCCTCCGCCGCGGCCCTGGAAGCGGCGCTTGCCAGCTCCCATGCCGAGATCGTCACCGTGGCCCTGCGCCGGGTGGACCTGGCCCGGCCCCAGGGAGACAGTATCTTATCGGTCCTGGACCCGCAGAAACACCTGATTCTGCCCAATACTTCCGGGGCCCGGACCGCAGAAGAAGCCGTGCGCCTGGCCAAAATGGCCCGGGCCATGGGCCTGCCCCCCTGGGTAAAGCTGGAACTCACCCCGGAGCCCCGTTACCTGCTCCCCGACCCGGTGGAAACGCTCAAGGCCGCGGAACTGCTGATCAAGGAAGGGTTTGTGGTCCTGCCTTACATCCAGGCGGACCCCATCCTGGCCAAGCGCCTGGAAGAGCTGGGCACGGCCACGGTCATGCCCCTGGGTGCGCCCATCGGCAGCAACCGGGGCCTCCGGACCAGGGACATGATCCGCATCATCATTGAACAGGCCAAGGTGCCGGTGGTGGTGGACGCGGGGCTGGGAGCGCCCTCCCACGCCGCGGAGGCCATGGAAATGGGCGCGGATGCGGTGCTGGTGAACACGGCCCTGGCCGAAGCCTCAGATCACGGCAAGATGGCCGGGGCGTTTGCCATGGCCGTGGCCGCGGGCCGCCTGGCCTACCGCTCCGGCCTGGGTCCGGAGCGGCAAGCCGCGGCCGCGTCCTCCCCTTTGACCGGATTTTTGGAGTAGCCAAGCCTAATCAGCTGAGAAGGATGAGCGATGGGCAAATCGCTGGCTCTGTTTATCGGGACTTTCACCACGTTGTTGGCCGTGATTAATCCCTTGGAATCCCTGCCTATTTTCCTGAAACTGCTGACAGGCCAGGACAGCCAGGCGCACCGGCAGGTTGCCCGCCTTGCCTGTTTCTACGCCACTGGCCTGATCTTTTTCTTCCTGGTGTTCGGCACTTTGATGCTCAAGCTTTTTTCGGTTTCCCTGAGCATGGTGCGCATAGTGGGGGGCATTATCCTGATGCGCATCGGCTTCAGTCTTTTTTTGCCTTCCGCTTCAGGGGGCGTAATCCATGGAGGGGGCGGCGGCTCCCCTCAGCAGGCCGGGAATATCGCGTTCGTGCCCCTGGCCATGCCCCTGATGTTCGGACCCGGGGTCATGGCCACCATCATGGGCATGAGTTCGTTAGTGAAACATCCCATTTCGGATTTTCTCGAGTTGCTATGCATCTGCCTGGCCGTGGTGGCGGCGATGCTG
The DNA here is from genome assembly GCA_021813445.1 of Deltaproteobacteria bacterium. Classification (GTDB taxonomy): domain Bacteria; phylum Desulfobacterota; class Desulfobaccia; order Desulfobaccales; family 0-14-0-80-60-11; genus SURF-52. The sequence goes on along the minus strand of JAKAKP010000103.1, from coordinate 24,468 downwards.
GTCACCTACTTGATCCTGGCGTACGCCAAGGAGCTTTTGGGCCGGATCGGTCCGCACGGGATTGATGCGGCCACCCGCATCGTCGGCTTTTTCGTGGCCGCCATCGGCATGGGGCTGGTCTTCCATGGGATATTTGATGCCCTGCGGGATTACAAAATCATTCCCATGGGTTAATATGTCAGATAGTGGTCCTGATCTGGAATTCCCAGACCGCGGCAACGGCTGGTGGCCAGGCTGGGCCTGGCGGGTACAAGCGTTCCCAGCCCTGGGAAGGTATCTAATTCTGAGGCAAATTTCCCGGCAAAGGGGGTTAATATGAAAAAGGGCTTTGTGACTTTATTTTTTCTGGCTTTTTGGGTGCTCTTTACCTGTCTGGCCCAGGCGCAATCTTTGGAGGAAACCAAGGCCAAAGCGGAGAAGGGCGACGCCGCGGCCCAGTGCGCCCTCGGCTCTCTCTATGCCAAGGGGGAGGGGGTAGCCAAGGATTGGGCCCAGGCCAAGTCCTGGTTTGAAAAAGCCGCGGCGCAGGGGTATGCGAAGGCGGAGAATAATCTCGGGGTCATGTATCTCAAGGGTCTGGGGGTGAAGAAGGATTTTGCCCAGGCCAAGGCCTGGTTTGAGAAGGCCGCGGCCAAGGGCAACGCCGCGGCCCAATTCAGCCTGGGGTTCATGTATGCCCAGGGCGACGGTGTCAAGCAGGATTGGGGCCAAGCCAAGACCTGGTTTGAAAAAGCCGTGGCCCAGGGCGACGCCAAGGCCCAGCTCACCCTGGGGATGATGTACGCCAAAGGCAATGGGGTGGCAAAAGACCTGGAAAAGGCGAAGTTCCTGCTGCAACAGGCCGCGGCCCAGGGGTTGATGGAAGCCAAAATTGGGCTGACCCAACTGAAGTAGCAGCCTGATATGGCTTGATTCTTTGGTAGCCCAGGCTTTCCAGCCTGGGCGGCTTTGCGGCGCCGCCCGGAAAGGCTGCGCCACCGAGCATTCTCGTTCCCAAGTTGCACTTGGGAACGGGAATGCTCGCCAAGCTGAGCTTGGCGGACAAAGGCGTTCCCAAGCTAAGCTTGGGAACGAGGAAGAATTAAATCTATGGCAATAAAATCAAACCCTTCTCCCTTCATCAAGACCCTGGATGCCTGGCCTGAAGCCCGCATTTGCGACCTCATGGCCGGGGCCACAGAGGCCGATATCACCCGGGCCTTGGGCCGGGAGGTGCTGCATCCCGAGGACCTGGCCGCGTTGCTCTCGCCCGCGGCCGCGGGGCGGCTGGAGGAGATGGCCCGGCTGGCCCATCGGAACACCCGGCGGCAATTCGGGCGGGTCATCGGCATGTACGTGCCCATTTACCTCTCCAACCTCTGCGCCTGCGACTGCACCTACTGCTCCTATGCCTTTCACTCCGGCCAGGCCGGCGAGCGCCGCACCCTGACCGAACCGGAAATCCGCAAGGAGTGCGAGGCCCTGGCCGCACACGGCTTTAAAAACCTTCTGCTCCTCACCGGGGACCATCCCCAGGCCGCGCCGGTGGACTATATCGTCCGGGCCGTGGCCATCGCCCGGGAATACTTCCCGGCCGTGTCCGTGGAGGTCTATGCCTTAAGGGAGGAGGACTACCGCCGCCTGGTGGCCGCGGGCCTGGAAGGCGTGACCATCTACATGGAGACCTATCACCGGGAGACCTATGATAAGGTGCATCTGAAAGGCCGCAAAAAGGATTTCGCCTTCCGCCTGGGGGCCCTGGAGGCCGCGGGCCATGCCGGGGTGCGGCGTCTCTCCCTGGGCGCGCTCCTGGGGCTGTACGACTGGCAGGTGGACGGCTTCTGGACCGGGCTCCACGCCCGCTACCTCCAGAAGGAGTGCTGGCAGAGCGCGGTGGCGGTCTCCTTCCCCCGCCTCTTCAACGTGCCCGCCCGGCATACCATCCGCCACATTCTGAGCGATAAAGAATTTGTGCAACTGCTGCTGGCCCTGCGCCTCTTCCTGCCGGAGGCGGGCATCAACCTCTCCACCCGGGAACGGCCCGAACTTCGCGATCGCCTGATCCCTCTGGGGGTGACCATGATGAGCGCGGGCTCCTCCACCCGGCCCGGGGGCTACGCCCAATACGGCCAGGAGACCCTGGAGCAGTTCGAGACCGAAGACCGGCGCACCCCGGAGGAGGTGGCCGCAGCCATCCGCCGGGCCGGCTACGACCCGGTGTGGAAGGACTTTGACCAGGCCTTTGTGGAATAGAAAAGATTAACCACAGAGACACAGAGGACCCAGAGAATCACAGAGAAAGATAACTTTATGGCGGGCAAGCCCGCCATAAAGTTCTTCTCTGTGTGACTCTGTGCTCTCTGTGCCTCTGTGGTAAATCCTTTAGGAGATACTCCTTGAAGTTGACCATTAATGGCGAAGGCCGGGAGGTGGCCGCCGCCACGGTATTTGCCCTGTTGGAGGAGCTGGGTCTCAAGCCCGAGACCACGGTGGTGGAGCGAAATGGGGAGATCGTGGCCCGGGATGGATACCGGGAGACTCCTTTAGCCCCGGGCGACGTCCTGGAGCTGGTGCGCCTGGTGGGGGGCGGCTGATGCAGCCTGGGAAGCGCCTGGCCACGTTTCAAGAAGCCGATCTTTACGTGGTCCTCACCACCGCGTTCTGCGCCGGCAGAACGGCCCTGGACATCCTGGATCAGACCCTCGCGGCCGGGGTCAAGCTGGTGCAGATGCGGGAGAAGGAGCTGGGCGGCCGGGCTCTGTTTGAGCTGGCCCAGGAGTTCCGGCAGCGCACCCTAGCTGCGGGCGCCCTGTTGATCATCGACGACCGGCTGGACATCGCCCTGGCCGCGGCTGCGGACGGCGTGCATCTGGGCCAGGAAGACCTGCCAGTCGGCGCCGCCCGCGCCATTGCCCCGGAACTGATCATCGGCGCGTCCACCCATTCCCTGGAAGAGGCCCTGGCCGCGGAGGCTGCGGGCGCGAGCTACGTCAATATCGGCCCCATCTTCGCCACCCAGACGAAACCCACCGCCACCCCTCTGGGCCCTGAGGCCCTGGGGCGCATCGCCCCCCGCCTGCGGATTCCTTGGACTACCATGGGGGGCATCACCGCAGCCAATATCGGCCAGGTGGTGGCCCAAGGCGCCCGACACCCGGCGGTGATGAGCGCCGTGACCGCGGCCGCAGCCCCCCAGGCTGCGGCCCTGGAGTTGAGGCGGATTATTCAGGCCGGAAGATGAGGGAGAGACCCCTGGAGTGCGGCGCCGGATCGACCCAGCTATTGACCGCGCCGCCGGGGGTTGATAATTTATATATATATAAGATACTGATAATTTTCCCCGACCCTAATCGAGGTCAGCCATGTCCAAAGTGATCGATATAGAGGACCGGCTTAAGCTGGAGCAGAAGAAAAAGGCCAAGGTGGACAAGGCCAAGAAGCTGGAGGCGGTGCGCAAAACCATCCAGTGCACCCGCTGTCTGGCCCGCTGCGCCAAATGCAGCGTCCAGTTCGAAACCCAGGAGATGTACCAGCGTTTCAAAGGTCCCTACCGCCTCTGCACTTCCTGTCAGGCGGAATACGAAGAGTTTGTGCGGCTCCGGGGGACCGGGGAGCAAAGCCCTTTTTATTGGCATAATAAGGAATGGTTAAGGGTCTGGCAGACCTGGGTGGATTACCAGCAGGCTATGAAAGATTACGGCGAATCCCCGGAATTCATTGAGCTGGTGAGAGAAGTGGAATGGGACAGGTGAGGATTAGTGAGCTGTAAGCAGTAAACAGTTGTTCATGAGCTCTTAGCTCACCCGTAAATTATGAAAAGTTACCGGCAGTTAACATTGAACTTTGAACCTTGAACTTTGAACTTTTCAGGACAGTGAGCAGCAAAAAACAAGACCATTTCGAAACCGTTTTTTTAATTGCTTACTGCTCACTGCTTACCGCTCGCTTCATTACGGCTCACCCAGGCGATAGGCGTGCTGCAGCATTTCCATGGCAAAGTCGAACGCAGCCTGGCGATCCATGGTAAATTCATGATGTTGTTTTTTCTTTTCCCCGCTGCCGGTGTAAAGCACTACCTTGAGCACGCCTTCGGGGCGTTGTACCACGGCGATTTCCCCTGCGGGCTCCAGGGTTTTATAAGTACGATGCTTCATTTTTTCGGGGTCTTGGCCGTGAACCGGAAGAACCATAGTCTACTCCTCGAAGCTGGAATGGCACTGACGACCGTTTAAGATAATCACCATTCGGCCATAATCAACCCTGATTTTGATATTCCTTCCATGGCGCTTTATCCGCAAGAATATGATCTGATCGTGGTGGGAGCCGGCCATGCCGGCTGCGAAGGGGCCCTGGCCGCGGCCCGCATGGGGCTTTCCGTCCTGATGTTCAACCTCAACCTGGACACCATGGCCCAGATGGCCTGCAACCCCGCGGTGGGAGGCCTGGCCAAAGGTCACGTGGTCAAAGAGATCGACGCCCTGGGGGGCGTCATGGGTTACCTGGCGGACCTGACCGGCATCCAGTTCCGCACCCTCAACCTCTCCAAGGGTCCCGCAGTGCGGGGCACCCGCATCCAGTGCGACAAACAGGCCTACCGCCTGGCCATGAAGTCACTGTTGGAAAAAGAGAGCCGCATCCACCTGCGGGAGGCCATGGTGGAGCGTCTGCTGGTGGAAGACGGCCGGATTACCGGGGTGGTGGAGGCCCTGGGCCTGACCTACCGGGCCCGGGCGGTGCTGATCACCACCGGCACCTTTTTAAACGGCCTCATCCATATCGGCCCGGTGCAGATTCAGGCCGGGCGGGCCGGGGAATTCGCGGCCACCGCCCTGGCCGCGCACCTTAAAGAACTGGGCTTCCGGATGGGGCGCCTGAAGACTGGCACGCCTCCCCGGCTGCGGGCCGGGTCCATCGATTTCGGGTCCATGAGCCGTCTGGAGGGAGACCCCGCGCCCCGGCCCTTCTCCTGGCGCACTCCGGGCATCGACGCCACCCAACTGCCCTGCTTCGTCACCCACACCACCGGGACCACCCACCGCTGGGTTAAAGACCACATCCACCTCTCCCCCCTATACAGCGGGGTGATCAAAGGGGTGAGCGCCCGCTATTGCCCGTCTCTGGAAGACAAGGTGATGCAGTTCCCGGATAAGACCAGCCACCAGGTGACCCTGGAGCCCGAAGGCCGGGACACCGCAGAGATTTATGCCAAGGGCCTGGGGAATTGCCTGCCCGTGGAGGTGCAACTGGAACTGTTCCGCAGCGTCCCCGGATTGGAAGCAGCGGAGGTGATGCGGCCGGCCTACGCCATCGAATACGATTACGTGGACCCGATGCAACTCAAACCCACCCTGGAAACCAAGCTGATCAAAGGACTTTTCCTGGCCGGGCAGATCAATGGCACCTCCGGCTACGAAGAGGCTGCGGGCCAGGGTCTGTGGGCCGGGATCAACGCCGCCTGCCAGGTCCTGGGACGCCCCCCCTTTCTGCCGGACCGCTCCCAGGCCTACATGGCGGTGCTGGTGGACGACCTGGTGACCCGGGGCACCCGGGAGCCTTACCGTCTCTTCACCTCCAGGGCGGAGTACCGCCTGCTGCTGCGGGAGGATAACGCCGACCTGCGGCTGATGGAGTGGGGTCACGAACTGGGCCTGGTGGATCAGGACGCGGTGGAGCGCCTCTGGGCCAAGAAACGCCTCCTGGCCGAAGAAGAGGCTCGCCTGGCGGGACGCCGGCTCTATCCCACGCCGGAGGTCAACCAGGGACTGGCCGCGAAAGGCACCACGCCTTTAAAAGAGCCGGCTCCCATCCTCCACCTGGTGAAGCGGCCGCAATTGGATCTCCCCACCCTCTACCGCCTCTCCGGGGAAGAGCCGCCGGTGCCGCCCCCGGTAGTGGAGCAGTTGGAGATCAAGCACAAGTACGAAGGCTACATTCAGCGCCAGGAAGAAGCGGCCAAGAAATTCGTCCAGGGAGAAAAAAAACGCATCCCGGAAGACTTCGACTACGACGGGGTGCCGGGCCTGTCGCTAGAAGTGCGGGAAAAACTGAAAGAGGTGCGGCCCCTGTCCCTGGGCCAGGCCGCCCGCATCTCCGGGATCACCCCCGCGGCCCTGGCGGTGCTGATGGTGTATTTGCAAAGACCCGGTGGCAGCAGGAAGAAACCAGCGCCATAATCTGAGCGCAAAATCACAAATATCGCCAGACAATAACTTCGGCGAAAGGTTTTTCTGTCAATCTCGGGAACTTGCACCGGTATCCGGCTCAGACTAGGTAATTGGCCAAAGCGATGACCAAAAACGTACGCCGGAAAGACACCCTGCTCTTGGTGGCGCTGCTGCTGCTCCTGGTTTACGGGGCGGTGGTTGGGCTGACCTGGGCCGGATGGCTGGAGCGGCCGGAAGAAATTTATTATGATCTCTGGCACCAGTGGGCCGGGGTCCGTTATCAGCCGCAGCAGGTGGTGATAGTGGCCCTGGATGAAAAGACCCTGCAAGAGCATCCCAAAGAACCACTGATCTGCTGGACGCCCTACTTTGCCCGGGTGCTGGAGATCTTGCGCCGGGTGGGCGCCAAAAGCATTGGCATGGACTATCTTTTTCAGGTCAGCATCTCCTCCTGGCTAGAAACCCTGGATTTGCCATTAAACCCCCGCCTCCGGAATTATGACGGTTCTTTTAAAGAACAGCTCGCTTCCGGCCGGGTCGTCCTGGCCGGGAATTTGGCCACCGATGCCCATGACAAAAGCAAGATCATCCCCCCTATCCCGGCTTACTTCTCCACCTTGCCGCGGCCAGAGTCTGACCTGGGTTTGATCAATTTTTACAATGACGATGACGGCACGATTCGCCGGTTCGTGCCGGCCCTGGCGGATGACTACGGGCAGGCGGCGTTTACCTTCGGCAAACTGCTGGCCCTGAGAGCCGCGAACCGCGACCCCGCGGCCCTGCTACAACGGCTGCGCCGCGATCCGGCCTTACAGGCCTGGTCGGGCGTAGACCCTGAGGGCATAAATAACAGCACCTTCCCCCTTATCGGCTTTGCCGGTCCCCCGGGGACCTTCCCGCGCCTCTCCATGGGGCGCTTCCTAATGCCGGGGGCGGAGAAGGACCCGGCGATCATGGCCCTCAAGAACAAAGCCGTGATCATGGCCTATGAACCCGCGGCGCTTCAGGACAGCCATCCCACCCCGTATTCCCTGAGCCTGTGGCCGTGGGAGGGCAGCGACATGAGCGGGCCGGAAATTCACGCCAACATCATCGAGACCCTGCTCACCGGAAAATTTCCCCGGCCCCTCCCCCGTTGGCTCACCTGGCTTTATCTGCTCTGCCTCCTCCTGGCTGCCAGCGCCTTATTTTATTGGCTCTCCCCCTGGCGCGGCCTGGCCGCGGGCCTGGCCTTATGCGCCCTGGCCGCAGGGGGCGCCTACCTGCTGTTTACCCAGTACTGGCTGCTGCCCGCCGCCAACGCCCAGTTGGCGGTCATCCTCAGCTACATGGGCTTCCTGGGGATCAAGCTCACCGGGGAGGAGCGGGAACGGGCCCGGATCCGGAAGATTTTTTCCCGCTATGTCGCAGACGAAGTGGTGGAAAAACTGCTGGCGTCGGGCCAGTTCCCGGATTTGGGCGGCGAAGCCTTCCAGGTAACGGTCCTGTTCTCCGATATCCGCAATTTTACGACGATCTCCGAAAAACTGGGGCCCCGCCAGGTGGTGGAGATGCTCAACACCTATTTAAGCCAGGCCTGCGAGCCCATTTTGGCCCAGGGGGGCACGGTGGATAAGTTCATCGGCGACGCGGTGATGGCGGTCTTCGGCGCGCCGGTGCCCTATCCCGACCATGCCCGCCGCGCTCTCAAAGCCGCGTTGGACCTGACCCAAAAGGCCCAGAAGTTTCGCGGCTGGATGCAGCAGCGTTTCGGCGATCTGGATCTGCCGGGTTTTGCCATCGGCGTCGGCCTCCACAGCGGCGAGGCCATTGTCGGCAATATCGGCTCCCCCAAACGCCTGGAGTTTACTGCCATCGGCGATACGGTTAACGCTTCCTCCCGCCTGGAGTCTTTGACCAAAGAACTGGGTTGGACCATCGTGGCCAGCCACAGCACCATCGCCGCGGCCCCGGGGGTGATCACCGGCAGAGAAGAGACCCGCACGGTTAAGGGCCGCCAGGAACCTCTGAAAGTTTACGAGGTTCTGGGGCTGCAAGAAGATGCCTGACCCGCGCCCGGACTCATTACCGGCGCTTGGGGCCGGGCGGTGAGCAGAGTCACAGCTCATTTATTGGCAAATCCAACCCTGCCGATATGCAGTTTAGAGGAGAGGGGCAAGCTCATGAAAACTCTGATACTCTCAATCTGTCTGGGGTTGCTGGCTGTAAGCGTCAGCTCTCCGGCCGCGGCTTTGGTGCCGCAAGCTGACAGGCTGGCGAGTTCGTCCAAGTGGGCGGAATTGGAAACATATCTGGAAAGCCAGGCGAAAAACCAGCCGCCCGGTACCAAAGAGTTGTTCCTGCTCTGTGGGGCCTACTTCAATCTGAAGGAATACAACAAGCTCTTCCCCTGTGTGGACCGGCTCCAAGCCCGCATTGACCAGGGAGACCGGACCGCCATGGGTTTTGATATCTCCGCGGAGCCCGCGGTCATCCGGGCCGCGGCTGCTATAGACTTTGGGGATTACCGGGGCGCCGCGGCCCAGGCCGCCAAGGCCTATGAGATCGTGCAGCAGCGCCGCCTGAGTCCCTGGATGCGGGTGCAGGCCCTCGGCGTCCTGGCTTTGGCCAGCGCCCTCCAGGGCGAGCGCGCCGCCGCGGAGAAATACGCCGGGATGTTAGGGGATATGGCCCGGAAAAATACCGGCGGTTTTGTGGTCAAGACGGATATCCTGAACGGTCAGGCCCGGGCCTATATGGCCCTGGGCGACTTTCAGCGCAGCCTGGCCACCATCAAGCAGGATGAAGCCGCCGCCGGGGAACGGCAGGCAGCAAGCGCCATGACGGTGAAGATCGGCGCCATGTCGGCCCAGGATGAGCTGTTTGCCTTTAATCAGCTGCCCAAGCTCTTCATTCTGAATAAGAGCCTATATGAAACCGGGCAGGTCCAAAAAGCCAAGGCCGGTTACGATAAGCTCCTGGCCCACCCCCAGACCAAGGATAACGGGGACATCTACTGGCTGATCCTCTTCGACCGGGGCAAGATCGCCCAGGCCGAAGGCAAACTCCAGGAGGCCATCGACTTTTACCGCCGGGCCATCGAAGTCATCGAACGGCAGCGGTCCACCATCAATACCGAGGCCTCCAAGATCGGTTTCGTGGGCAACAAGCAACAGGTCTATCATGCCCTGGTGGCAGCCCTGTTTGCCGCCGGGAAGACTGCCGAGGCCTTTGAATACGTGGAACGTGCCAAATCCAGGGCCCTGGTGGACCTCCTGGCGGCCCAGAAGGACTTTGCCGCGCCCCCGGCCGCGCAGCAGCAAGTGACCGCCTTGGTGGCCGAGTTAGATACGCAGGAGGCCCAGGCCCGGGTGAAAAAAGCCGGGGCGGCCCGCAGTTCCCGGGCCCTTGAGGTGAAGCAGAAGTTACAAACCGTGGCCCCGGAACTGGCCTCCCTGGTCACGGTGATGCCCGTGACGGTTAGCAAAATTCAATCTCTGCTCCAGCCCGACGAGGCGCTGGTGGAATATTATTATGAGGGTGATGATCTCAATGCCTTTGTGGTGACCCGGGAGGCGGTGCGGGGGTTCAAGCTCCATGGCGGCCAGATGCTGGCCGATATCCGGCAACTGCGGACCGCCCTGGAACAACCGGAATCCCAAAATTATGTCACCCCGGCTCAGAAATTGTACACCCGCCTCATCAAACCGCTGGAACCGGCGCTGACTCAGAAGAAACTGCTGATCGTGGCGCACGGGGCTCTCCACTACCTGCCTTTCAATGTCTTGATGTGCGGCAACGAGTATCTGCTCGACCGCTACAGCCTGCGCCAACTCCCCTGCGCCAGCGTCCTGCAATTTCTCCAGGCGCGGCCCGCCTCCCCGGCCAGCGGGGTGTTGGCCCTGGGCAATCCTGATCTGGGCAACCCGAAATATGATCTCAAGTGCGCCCAGCAGGAAGCGGAAGCCATTGCCAAAGACTTCCCCCGGGCCAAAGTGCTGGTCCGTAAAGACGCCACCAAAACGGCGTTCACCACCCTGGGGCCGCAATTCTCCTATATCCATTTCGCCACCCATGGGCGGTTCGACCCGGACCAGCCGCTGCATTCCGGCCTGCTGTTAGCTAATGACGCCAAGAGCAACGGCTTCTTGAGTCTGGGTGAGCTGTATTCCCTGCGTCTCCATGCCGACCTCGTGACCTTGAGCGCCTGCGACACCGGTTTGGGAAAAATCCGTAACGGCGACGACGTGGTGGGTCTCACCCGGGGATTCCTCTACGCCGGCAGCAATACTATTGTGGCCAGCCTCTGGGAGGTGGATGATCAGGCCACTTCTTACTTGATGCAGCAGTTCTATGCGGACCTCAAGAAGGGCAATAAGGGGGAGGCGCTGCGCCAGGCCCAACTGGCCACGAGAAAAAAGTTCCCCCACCCCTACTATTGGGCAGCTTTTGAGTTGACCGGTATAATATAATGCAGGTGGAACTTGCGGATTTCAAGGGAGGGCAGTTTATGTCTCGATGCCTCATGGCAGCCATAGTAGGTCTATCTTCGGTCCTTTTTTTGGCGGTCACCCTGCACCCCAGGGTGGTGACGGCCGCAGTCGGCAACCCCGAGCCTTTACTCCTGGCACAACAAGTGGAGCCGGAAAAAGCCAAAGCGCCAAGTCCGGAATCCGTGCTGAAAAAACCAGAGGCGGCCCCGACCCAGGTGCCGCCCCCGCGCCAACCGGAGCGAATGCAAAGGAAGAGCCGCAGCCTGGGCCCCCTGGAAGATGAACCGGCCAAGGCCGGGACCAAGAAAATCGGCGGTCAAACCATCCGGGCCAAGGATGCTCCCAAGGGGGAATAATACTTCAGCAATTTCAATCAATCTGGACACCCGGGCGCCGGGAAATTCATCAGGTTAAGAGCAGTATAGAACAATTCTTCTATTCTTCGGCTCTAGGTCCTAGATGAAGCGGTAGCCTGGCATCCCCAAGGCAAAAAGATATCTTTAACGATTTTATGGTGGAGCCTCAGACATTGCTGCCCTTCCCGACTTCACCCATTTTTTTCCCTTTATTAACTGAATGTAACTGTTTAGCGACACTATTCTTAAGTTTTGTTAAATCAAATGATTTCTCCACCAAATCATCAAAAGGCCTATCATGAGGCGGAAGCTCTTTATATTCATAAAGAGCTGTATGGCAGATTACTGGCAACTTCGGCCAATTTTTCTTGATAAGCCAGATAAAATCTAACTTATCAGGTCCGGTATGCCGAAGATTAGTAATTACCAAATCCACAGCTTTAGAAGAGTTATTAAGGATCTTAAGGGCTTCTTTTCCAGATTCGGTAGCCAAGACTTGGTAGCCTGCCCCTTCAAATTCCTCTTTGAGCATCAAAAGCGTGGAATAGGAATTGTCAACAATAAGAATGGTTTTCATCTTTTCTTAGCCTTCCCGTCCTATCTCCCGAAAATGGGTATTGCAGATGATCTTTCCGAAGGTGAAGAATTGCTAAAGACTGATAACTATCCCTAAATGCAGTGATTCTACTTTTGTTGCTCCCCCTGTGCCGGCAATCCGGCTGGCAAGATCAGGTGAGCTGGATCAGGGTCACCTCCGGCCGGGCATTCAAGCGGATGGGGGTGAAGGTGGTCCCGACCCCGCGACTTACATAGAGATGGGAGTCTTCAATCCGGTAAAGCCCCTCAGGATAAGGGGTGAGCAGTTGAATCAGGCTGAGATTCAGGCCCGGCAGGCCAAGCTTGATCTGGCCCCCATGATAATGGCCTGATAGGGTGAGGGGGATCCCATAGGAAGCGGCAAGGGGGAAAATCTCTGGCCGGTGGGAAAGGAGAATCGTGGGGATAGCCGAATCCAGTCCCTGCAAGGCCCCCGGCAAATCAGGATAACCGGCCCGGAGGTCATCGATGCCCGCCACTGCCACCGGGCCCTGATGGGTCTGAATTACCCGGTGAGCGTTGAGCAAAAAGGTAATCCGGTGCTGCCGGAACATGGCCAGGATAGCGCCCTGTTGCCCATACCAGCGTTCATGATTCCCCATGGTCGCGAAGGTGCCGTACCGAGCCCGGACCCGGGCCATTTCCTCCACGCAGTCGGGTAGGAACTTCATGGAATTCGAGATGTAATCCCCGGTGAGGACAAATAGATCAGGCTTAAGGGCTGCCACTTGCTGGGCGTAACGTCGTATCTGCGCCCGGCTCATATAAACCCCGGCATGGATATCGGTGAGCTGGACGACCCGCAAAGTGCGGCCGAAGGGCAAGGAAAGCTGCCGGACCTCATAAACCTTGCTGGCATAGGCAGCCCCGTATCCGGAAAGAATCAAGGGCGCCGCGGCCAGCCCACTCACCCCGGCTTGAAGAAAGCGGCGCCGTGGGAGATTTACGGATGTGGCGGCTTCCTGGCGGTCCGGGCCGCGGCCGCAGCGAACTGCGACCCTCCCCAACACCTTTAGGAGCTGGACCAGGAGGAGGAGCAGGGCCGAAAAGATCGACCCGAAGGACCACACTGCCGGAAAATAAAAGATGATGACATCAGCCACCGCTGGTGGGTCTACCCAGGGGATCGGCCTGGATAAGATGAACGCGTTTATGGTAAAGAGCGCGGCGATGGTCAGGCCCACTGCCCCGATAAGCATGGATTTGTGTGATTTGAGGCTTTGCGAGGCCCTGATTACCTGCCTGATCCGCAGGAAAAGATAAACTTGGGCGAGGATCGCCACGCTCGAGATAATCAGGCGTAGCTGACTAAAATGCACTACAGGTTTCATGACTTTATTATATCAGGGCAAGGGCTTTCTCAGGACAGTCTACCTCATTTTATTGCAGGGTATTGCTCTCTTTACGGGTATAGGTCAATTAATTTTGTGAATTCAATAGGCAGCTCTATTTTGGCTGAATTTACTTTTTTCCCCGTTTCTACCAGAAATAGCTCTCATCCCATTAAGCCGGTGATAATGCCTTTCAGAATATCCTTAATTTAGCTCTATTTGGGTAATAAAAAAGAAGGGTTAGGCTTATTGGCCTAGCCCCTTGATTTTCAGTTGGCGTCCCCAACCGGATTTGAACCGGTGTTGCCGGCGTGAAAGGCCGGTGTCCTGGACCAGGCTAGACGATGGGGACGTAAGCGTTTGTTGGTGGGCCGTGTTGGATTCGAACCAACGACTCTCTGCTTAAAAGGCAGATACTCTACCGACTGAGTTAACGGCCCAAACCTTGTATTTTTAACCTCTGCCTCCAAAGTTGTCAAGGAATCAGGGGCTGGTTTTTTACGGGTACAGGCTGGAATCTGACGCGGGCGATGACCCTGCCCTTACTATCCCTGCCTTTCTTCTCCAAATTCCCCCAGAGCCTCCAGCGTCCGCGCCAACAGCTTGGCGTGAAGAGCCTGGGGGGAGGCGCTGGCGTCCACCCGCTGAATATGGGAGCCCTGCAGGTTGTGATAGATGGCCGCGACCTCTTCCAGGTACAGGGGGAATTCACTCAATTGGCGCGGTCGCTGCAACCGGGCCAGGGCCTGGGCCACGGGCAAGACCAGGAGGAAAACCAGGTCAGGGCGGGGGGCAAAGGCTTCGTTTTCCTCTAAGATCCAGGTGGGGTCCAGGCCCAGAGCCCCCTGATAGGCCACGGAAGAGTAATAATAACGGTCGGTGATAACAATCTGCCCCGCGGCCAGGGCGGGCCTGATAACCTGCTCCACGTGTTCCCGGCGGTCGGCCAGAAAGAGGTCCAGCTCCTCCTCGGGGGCGAGATGGCGGTCGGCTCCTTGGAGATAGCGGCGCAGCTTCTGCCCCAGCGGCCCGGAGCCAGGCTCCTGGGTCAGGACCACTTCCCGGCCCTGTTGCAGCAGGGACACGGCCAGAAGCCGGGCCTGCGTGGATTTCCCGGAACCGTCCACCCCTTCCAGGGCCAGGAGAAATCCCCGCCGCATCTTCAGCCTTCGCTACCAGACCTCTGGGAAGGCCGCGTTGTCATACAGATATTCCATTTTCTCTTTGTGGCTCAGTTCCATCTGGGCCATCTTTTCCAGGAAGTCCCGGATCTCTCCCGGGGGCTGCAGCGCCGCCAAGGTCTGATAAAACCGGTGGGAACTCTCCTCCTGTTTCATGGCGATGACCAGGGCCTCCTTGGGAGACATATCGGAAGTGATTTCCGGGGCCTGGAGGTGTTCCGCCAGATGCACGTCTTGCGGGTTCCCCACCAGTTTGCAACCTGCGGGCGTGAAGCAGGATTGCAAAAAGGCCTTGTGCTCCAGCTCCTCTCGGGCCAGGTATTCAAAGGTGTCCTTGGTCTCCGCCTGGCTAACCAGGTTGGCCAGGCGCAGATAAAATTCCCGGGACTGCTCTTCTTGGGCAATGGCGCTGTTGATGATGGCGGTAAGTTCAGTGTCCATAGGTCGGCCTCATTTTAGTGGCGGTTAAGCCGGGAGCGGGCTGGAGAAGCCCGAGGAAACCGGGGAGAGCCCCCGGGTCGGGAGCTCTCCCCGGTTGCTATCAAGCCGGCTTGATTTCGATGGCCTTGGGTTTGGCCTCTTCCTTCTTAGGACAGGAAATGGTCAGGACCCCACTTTTATAGGTGGCCTCGATTTTATCGGCATCCACGGCCGCGGGCAATCTCAGGGAGCGGGAGAAAGAGCCGTAGCTCCTTTCCACCAGGTGGTAGTTTTCCTTTTTCTCTTCCCGTTCCGACTTCTTTTCCCCTTTAATGGTGAGCATATCTCCAGAGAGGGAAATATCGATATTTTTGGCCTCCATCCCCGGGACTTCGGCCTTGATGGTCACTTTGTCTGCGGATTCCGAGACATCCACTGCGGGGGCCCATTCCGCTTCCAGGGGCCGGAGGGCCCGGCGTCCGGGCCCGAAGAAATCATCCCACAGGCGGTCCATCTCCCGGCGTAGACGGGAGACTTCCCGGAAAGGTTTCCATTCCACAATATCAGGCATAAGACACCTCCCGATTGGCATTATAGTAACCGAATCCTATTAAAATTAATAATGATAGGGCTCCGACCTGTCAACTTGTCCCCGGAAAAATTGCCGGATAATCTTCTTGAAATTAAGAGAGAAGGATGATAGAAAAGTAAGGAAATTTTTAGGGGTAACCCTATGACCCGAATGTTGGTAATACATACTGTCACCCGCCTCCTTACCCGGTAAGGAGGTTTTTTTTTGCCGCCAAGGAAGGATTGATTTATGGAATTCCGGCGTAAAGACCTGCTGGGCATCGTCGACCTGGAGCCTGAGGAGATCCGCCTCATCCTGGACACCGCTGCCTCTTTTAAGGAAATCTCCATCCGCCCCATTAAGAAAGTACCCACCCTCCGGGGCAAAATGATGATGACCGTGTTCTACGAGCCCAGCACCCGCACCCGCACATCTTTTGAAGTCGCAGCCAAACGCCTCAGCGCTGACACCCAAAGTCTGACAGTAGCCGCGTCCAGCGCCGTCAAGGGGGAGACCCTGGCAGACACGGCCCACAACCTGGAAGCCATGAATCCGGATGTCTTGGTGATTCGCCACTATGCAAGCGGCGCACCCCATTTTTTGGCCCAGCGCCTCAAGTGCGGGGTCATTAACGCCGGGGACGGCCTCCACGAGCACCCCACCCAGGCGCTGCTGGACCTCCTAACCGTACAGGAGGCCAAGGGGCGCCTGGATGGCCTGAAAATTGCCATCATCGGCGACATCGCCCATTCCCGGGTGGCTCGCTCCGACATTCTTGCCTTCACGAAAATGGGTTCCCAGGTGACCGTGGCCGGTCCCGCCACCTTACTGCCCCCTTACCTGGAAACCCTGGGGGCCACGGTCACCACCTCCCTGGTGGAGGCGGTGCGGGGCGCGGACGTGATCATGATGCTGCGGCTGCAACTGGAGCGCATGAGCCAGGGCTTTATCTCCACTTTACGGGAATACAGACAGTTTTTCGGCCTCGAGCCCAGGCACCTGCAACTGGCCAAAGATGACGCGATCATCATGCACCCCGGTCCCCTCAACCGGGGCGTGGAAATTTCCCCGGAAGTGGCCGACGGCCCCCATTCCCTGATCCTGGAGCAGGTGACCAACGGGGTGGCGGTGCGGATGGCCGTGCTCTACTTTTTAATCGGAGGAGAAAAAGGGTGAGTTTGCTAATTAAAGGCGGGCTGGTGGTGGACCCCTCCCGGCACCTGGAGGAACCTCTGGACCTGCTGGTGGATAAAGGCAAGATCGTGGCCGTGGAGCCCCCGGGCCAGATACCGGATAACGGCCGCCGGATCATCTCCGCGCCGGGGCTGGTGGTGGCCCCGGGCCTCATCGACATGCACGTGCATCTCCGGGAACCGGGGGAGGAATACAAAGAAACCATCGCCACCGGCACCCGGGCCGCGGTGCAGGGAGGCTTCACCGCGGTGGCCGCCATGCCCAACACCCGGCCGGTGAATGACACGGCCGCGGTCACCCGCCTGATTCTCACCCAGGCCCGGGAAGCCGGCAACGCCCGGGTCTACCCGGTGGGAGCCATTTCCATGGGGTCCAAAGGCCAGGCCCTCAGCGAATACGGCGATCTGAAGGCCGCAGGCGCGGTGGCCCTGAGCGACGACGGCCAACCGGTGAGCAGTTCCCTGCTCATGCGCCGGGCCATGGAATACGCCCGCACCTTTGATCTGCCCATCATCTCTCACTGTGAGGACCTGGAATTACGCGCCGACGGCGTCATGCACGAAGGCCGCGTCTCCCTGCAATTGGGCCTGAAAGGCATCCCCGCGGCCGCGGAGGAAGTCATGGTCTACCGGGACCTGACGCTGTGCCGCCTTACCGGCGCCCGGCTCCATATCGCCCACGTCAGCACCGGGGGCAGCGTGGCCATCATCCGCCTGGCCAAGGCCATGGGCCTGCCCGTCACCGCCGAGACCGCGCCCCATTATTTTTCTTTGACCGAGGCCGCGGTGCTGGGCTATGACACCAACGCCAAGGTCAATCCGCCTCTCAGGACGGACCTGGATGCGACCTCCATTAAAGAGGCCCTCCGGGACGGCACCCTGGACGCCATCGCCACCGACCATGCGCCCCACAGCTCCCTGGAGAAGGAAGTGGAATTCAACGCTGCGGCCTTCGGCCTCATCGGCCTGGAGACCAGCCTGGGGCTCACCCTGAAACTGGTGCAGGCCGGGGACCTCTCCCTGCTGCAGGCCATCAGCCGCCTCAGCACCGGCCCGGCCCAGGCTTTGGGCGTGGAAGGCGGCACCCTGGCGGTGGGGGCCGCGGCCGATATTACCCTGATTGACCTGAACCGGGAATGGACCGTGGACGCCAACACCTTTGCGTCCAGGTCCCGCAACTGCCCGTTTAACGGCTGGACCTTGAAAGGCAAAGCCGTAATGACTATCGTGGGGGGAAAGGTGGTGTGGGAGGAGTAGTTCAGGGATCAGGGGCCAGGGATCAAAATGATGGGGCAGGCCACGCCTGCCGGCATCTCAAAGTCGTTGCCAAAACTAAACTCTCCTAATCTGTCATTCTGAACGGAGCGTAGCGCAGTGAAGAATCTCGTATTTTCAGCATGTTGCAATCATTCATGTCGTCCCTGCTAACCGATTGCAACCTTGAAATCATATCACTTTGCCGGTACCGATATACTTGGGTCAATTCATCGATGATCAGGACCTTGTCAATATTATTGAGCATCTTTTTCTTTGCCCTGATTTCTCCAGTCAGCGCCGCAGAATTAAGCGTTAATCAACTCAAAAACGGCAGATACTTCATTCCCTCCTGGGAAAACCCGGACCAGGGCGAATGGGTGCAGCTCCATAATGGCGAATTTAAGCGGCAAGATCCGGATAATTTTTTATATGTCGGCATTGTAGACGTAGTGCTGGGCCATCTCTCCCATAAGCAATCCCAAGATGCGGCCGTTATCTATGGTTATAACACCGGGGGGTCGGGATTTTTTGTCATGCTCTGCGCCGTGCTCAATGACCACGGCCAGCTCAAAAATACCGCGCCGGTGGATTTGGAAGATAGAATCAAGATAAATTCCGTACGTATCGAATCGGGAAAAATCATCGTGGATATGGTGACCCATGGCCCCAAAGACCCGGCCTGCTGCCCCACGGTGCCGAAGATCGCTACTTATACTCTGGTTGGCAATAAGCTCGTCGAGAAATGATATTGTTTGTAATTATTACTAAACAATTTAAATAGAAGCCATTTCAAGACCTCTTTTTCTGTCATCCTGAACGCAGTGAAGGATCTCAACGCCTTGAAAACACGAGATTCTTCGCTGCGCTCAGAATGACAAATTAGGATAATTGAGCTTTTTTAATGGCTTCTATTGAGGCAGGGTTTAGAGTAAGAGATATCGCTTTTTTCCCCTCTCCCCCCAGGGGGGAGAGGGGGTTGATTGCTGATTTTTTCAGGTTCTGTTGGTGGGATCAGCAGGTGTGAGTGTGGTTCTTGTTAAAATTCTATGCTGTACCTACCCGTTATTTTTACATGGGTTGAGGAAAATAGTATGGATGCTGAGATTCTCGCAAATAAATTAAGGGAAGAACTCCAGCACGGCATCGATGCTCTTGAAAAAGCTAATTATATAAGTGCTGAATGGTTTGAAAGAAATTCCGTTTCAAGTCCCAAAAGTAAACTTCATTCAAGGGTTCTGGGTATTATAGCAAGAATTAATTTAGGAGAAAGGTATGTCGTTGACATAGAGAGGGCTTTAAAGCCAGGAAAAAAGGCAAGGCAATTCAAACCAGATGCAATCTGTTGGGAGCCAAATGATAAAATAGTATGTGTAATTGAATATGAATCAATTAATTCATCAGATTTAAGAATAGAGTGGAAAGATATACAAAATTATATCAATTATGTGTCTTATCCCTTGCAAGGAAGATGGATTGCCAATTGTCTGGATTATTATAACTACCCTTAAAAGTGATCCGGTAGCAAATGATGATTGGTCTTCTTGGGATTGGGTACAAGAAGGGGAATACTATGATTCAGATGACAGTGATGGGAAATGGAAGTCGCTTCTAAAGTCATCACTTAAATTTTGGAAGCCCCGTTTTTTAAAAATATTTAATGATGCATTTATAAAGACTAAGAAAATATGTCCTATTTGCTGGATGAATATTGACAGCGGAAAGGTTAATATTGAGTCCATTATAACAAGGTGATAGCTATGCCCAGCCAGGTATACTTCATGGACCTGCGGGCCTCCGTTAAGGAGCCCAATGTCAAGCGGTTTCAGCAGTTGCTGGCCGCGGTGGATGTGAAAGGCATCATCCACCGCAAAAAGAAGCGGCCCCTGATGGCGGTGAAGCTCCATTTCGGGGAGAAGGGCAACACCGCGTTTATCCGCCCCAATTTCGTGCGCTGGGTGGTGGACGCCCTCTGGGACAACGGCGGCCGCCCCTTTTTGACCGACGCCAACACCGTCTACGTGGGCACCCGCTCCGAGTCGGTGAGCCATCTGACCACGGCCATTGAAAACGGTTTTGCCTATGCGGTGGTCAAAGCCCCCCTTATCATCGCCGACGGCCTGACCGGCAAGGCCGAATGGGAAGTGCCCATCAAAAAAAGGCATTTCCAGAGAGTCTTTCTGGCGGAAGCTATCATGGAGGCGGAGGGGCTGGCGGTCCTGTCCCATTTCAAACTCCACGAAATGGCAGGGTTCGGCGGGGCCCTGAAAAATCTGGGCATGGGCTGCGCCTCCCGCCGGGGGAAACTCGCCCAGCATTCCAACATCTCCCCCAAGGTGACGGAAAAGAAGTGCACCGGCTGCGGGGAGTGCGTGGCCCACTGCGCCCAGGAGGCCATCAGCCTCAATCTCGAGACCCAGAAGGCGGTGATCGACCCGAAAAAATGTGTGGGCTGCGGGGAGTGCATCCTGGTCTGCCCCTACGCCAACATCCAGATCCAGTGGAACGAATCCATCCCCGTGTTCCTGGAGAAGATGATGGAATACGCCTACGGGGTGATGCAGAGCAAAAAGGACCGGGCCGTGTTCCTGAACTTCGTCACCCAGGTGTCGCCGGCCTGCGACTGTTACGGCCACAACGACGCCCCCATCGTCGGGGACCTCGGCGTCCTGGCCTCCCGGGACCCGGTGGCCATCGACCAGGCGGCCGCGGACCTGGTGAACCAGGCCAAGGGCCTGCCGGGATCGGCCCTGAAAAAGGTGGGCGCAGGCAGCGACAAGTTCAAGGACATCTATCCCCAGGTGGATTGGCCCATTCAACTGGAGTACGCGGAAAAGCTGGGTTTGGGGAGCAGGAATTACGAGTTGGTGAAGATTTGATTAGCCATCGCGGCACCTGCGCGATTTATTTCTCACGCAAAGACGCAAAGGCGCAGAGAAACAAAGATAAGGAAAACAACCAATGCAGCCTATCGGCCCCTTGATGATCGAGCATCGCTTGATTGAACGCATGATCACCCTCATGCGCTGCGAATTGGAACGGATTAAGGACAACGTGGCCGTGGACCCGGAGTTCGCGTTCGTGGACGCGGTCTTCATCGACACCGCGGTGGATTTTATCCGCACCTACGCGGACCGCTGCCACCACGGCAAGGAGGAGGAGATCCTCTTTGCGGCCCTGGGAAAGAAGGATCTTTCTTTGGAGCACCGGGAGGCCATGGAGGACCTGGTCCGGGACCATTTGTGGGCCCGGAAGACCACCGCGGCCCTGCTCCAGGCCAAGAATGACTATCTCCTGGGGAAGAGCGAGGCCCTGGAGGAAATCTTGAAAAACCTGGGGGAAATGGTGGATTTTTATCCCCGGCATATAGAAAAGGAAGACAAACAGTTCTTCATCCCCTGCATGGCCTATTTCAATGAGGCCGAAAAGGCGGAGATGCTCCAGGCCATGGGGGATTTCGACCGGCAGATGATCCACGAGAAGTACCAGGGGGTGGTGGCCGGGATCGAGAACCGGAAGGCCTGCCATATTTAAAGATTCACCACCAAGACACAAAGGGCACAAAGAGCACAAAGAGAGTCATTATCGGGCCTTAGCCCGATAATGACTCTTTTATCTTCGTGATCCTTGGTGTCCTTTGTGCCTCCGTGGTGAAAATATGGTAATATTTATTTATGGTTTATCTAGTAGGCGCGGGGCCCGGGGACCCGGGATTGATCACGGTGAAAGGGCTGGAGGTCTTGCGGCGGGCCCAGGTGGTGGTCTATGACCAGTTGGCCAGCCCGGAGTTGCTGAAAGAGGCGCCGGCGGACGCGGAAATCATCTACGTGGGCAAAAAGGCCGGGGCCCACGCCCTGCCCCAGGAAGGGATCAATCAGCTCCTGGTGGACAAGGCCCGCTCCGGCCTGAGGGTGGTGCGGCTCAAGGGGGGCGACCCCTTTGTCTTCGGGCGGGGGGGCGAAGAGGCCCTGGCCCTCAAGGCCGCGGGCCTGCCCTTTGTAATCGTCCCCGGGGTCAGCGCCGCGGTGGCCGTGCCCGCGTATGCCGGCATCCCCGTGACCCACCGGGGTCTGGCCGCCCTGGTGACCTTCATCACCGGCCACGAGGACCCCACCAAGGAGGCCAGCGGCATTGCCTGGGACGTGCTGGCCAAGACCCAGGGCACCCTGGTCTTTCTCATGGGGGTGAAGAACCTAGCGGACAACTGCCGCCGACTGGTGGAGGGGGGGCGTGATCCTTCCACCCCGGCGGCAGTGATCGAGAGGGGCACCTCGCTGTCGCAGCGCACGGTGGTGGGGGTCCTGAAGGATATCGCGGCCAGGGCGCAAGAGGCCGGGATCAAGCCTCCCGCCATCCTGGTGGTGGGGGAGGTGGCGGGCCTGCGGGAGCGCCTGCAATGGTGGGAGAGCCGGCCCCTGTGGGGCCGGACCGCGGTGGTCACCCGCACCCGGGAGCAGGCCTCGGCGCTGGTATCCTTGCTGGCCGCAGCCGGAGCCCGCTGCCTGGAGGTCCCCACCATCGAAATTGCCCCGCCGGATGATTTTGCCCCCCTCGATGCGGCCCTGGCAAATTTGGCCCGCTATAAGTGGGTGGTCTTCACCAGTGCCAATGGCGTGGTCGCGTTCATGGATCGCCTTTTTGGACAGGGAAAAGACTTGCGGGCCTTTGGCGGATTGAAGATTGCGGCCATCGGCCCGGCCACGGCTCAGGCCTTGGGGAGTTGGGGGCTTAACGCCGACGTGGTGCCGGCCCAGTTCAAGGCCGAAGTGCTCCTGGAAGCCCTGTCTCCCCATATTTCTCCTGGGGACAAGGTGCTCCTGGCCCGGGCCCAGGTCGCCCGAGAGGTGCTGCCCCAGGGGTTGGTGCAGTTGGGCGTGGAGTTGGACGTGGTCCCGGTCTATCAGGCCCGGCGGGTCAGGGAGATTCCCCCGGAGGCTCAAACCGCGTTCCAGGCAGGCCAGGTGGACCTGCTCACCTTCACCAGTTCCGCCACGGTGCATAATTTTGTGGCCCTGGTGGGCAAAGAGCGCTTCCAGGCGTTGGCCCAGGCCGCGGTGGTGGCCGCCATCGGTCCCATTACCGGGGGGACTTTGCAGGAATATGGGATTACGCCCCAGGTGCAGCCGGAGAATTACACCATTCCCGCCCTGGTTGCGGCCATCGTGGAATATTTTAAGAAGGGATGAATTGTTTCCTGGTTCCCAAGTTGCACTTGGGAACCCCCCTTTTTTACAAAGCTGGGCTTTGCCGCCTTGGCCTCCGTGATGAACTGATGCCCTTGATTTATAAGGTGTCCAAGCAAAGCTTGGACTGAAATTTTGCGTTCCCAAGTACAACTTGGGAACGAGAAGACGAGAAGAATAATTTGCGCAGGCTGGAAAGCCTGCGCCACCAGGTTCCCATGCCCCACATGTTAAGACCCGCAGCCGGTGTACCCCCCCGCATTGATTACCAAAACGAGCTCAATCCCGCGCAGTATGAGGCGGTGACCACTCTGGACGGCCCGGTCCTGGTCATCGCCGGCGCGGGTAGCGGCAAGACCCGCACCCTGGTCTACCGCCTGGCCTACCTGGTGGAGCAGGGCGTGGACCCCGGCTCCATCCTGCTCCTGACCTTTACCCGCAAATCGGCCCAGGAGATGCTGACCCGCGCAGCCCACCTCATCCACCAGCCCCTGGGCCAGGTGATGGGGGGCACCTTCCACGGCGTCTGTTATCAATGGCTGCGCCGGTACGGGGAGCGCCTGGGCTACACCTCAGGCTTCACGGTCATGGACCGCTCCGATCAGGACGACCTGTTGGCCATGTTGAAGGACCGGCTGGGATTCGGGAAGCTCGAAGGCCCGTTCCCCCGGAAGGAGACCCTGACGGAGATCATGGGCGCGACGGTGAACAAGAACCTCTCCCTGGAGGACCTGCTCTACGGGGAGTACCAGCAGTTCCTGCCCCACCGGCCCCACCTGGAGCAAATTGCCATGGCTTACCTGGAGGAAAAAAAAGCACACTCCCTCCTGGATTATGACGACCTGCTCCTGGAGGGCCGTCGTTTGCTCAGCGAACACGAAGAGGTGCGCCGCCAGTTGTCCGAGCGCTACCGCTACCTGATGGTGGACGAGTACCAGGACACCAACCGGCTGCAAGCGGAGCTGGTGCGCCTCCTGGCCTATACCCACAACAACGTCATGGCCGTGGGGGATGATTCCCAGTCCATCTATTCGTTCAGGGGGGCCAATTTCCGCAATATCATGGATTTCCCCGGCCTCTTCCCCGGCACCAAGATCATCAAGCTGGAAGAAAACTACCGCTCCACCCAGCCGATTTTGGACCTGGCCAACGAGATCATCGCCGGGGCCAGGGAAAAATACACCAAGTGCCTCTTTACCCGCAAAGGCGACGGCTTAAGGCCCCGGCTCTTCCGGCCCGCCAGCGAAAACGAGCAGTCCCGGCTGGTGGTGGCCCAGGTGCAGGACCTGCACGACCGGGGAACCCCGTTGCACAAGATGGCGGTGCTCTTTCGGGCCGCGTACCACTCCTTCGACCTGGAAATCGAACTGGTGCGGCAAAACCTCCCGTTCATGAAGTTCGGGGGCTTCAAGTTCATGGAGAGCGCCCACATCAAGGATCTCCTGGCGCACTTAAGGGTGGTGGCCAATCCCCGGGACGCCATGAGCTGGCAGCGGGTGCTGCTCCTGGTGCCGGGGGTGGGCAAGCAGACCGCCAAGAAGTTCCAGGGCAACCTCAAAGAAGGCTTCGACCTGAAAAAGGCGGTGGCGGCGTTGGGCAAAATGCGTCCCCAGGCGGGCTTAAAACCCCTGGCGGAGCTGCTGGTCAGCCTCAAGGACCCGGGGCAGACCCTGGTGGCCCGCATGAACCTGGCCCTGGCCTATTATGAGCCCCTGCTGACCCAGCGCTACGACGACTCCCCCAAGCGCCTCCGGGACCTGGAGCACC
>JAKAKP010000075.1 GCA_021813445.1 Deltaproteobacteria bacterium | reverse complement strand
GACAAGTTGGAGGATTTCCCAGAGGGCTCAATTTGGAACTATTTAAGGCAGTTCCTCATGAGCCCCTGGTTCAACATAAATTATGAAGATATTGGTGGGGCGGGCCTCCGTGCCCGCCGAGCGTCTGGCGGGCAGAGACGCCCGCCCCACCCATCCCCTCTTTTGTTAGAAGCTAAAGAAAGGCGGGCAATGCCCACCCTAGAGGAAAACTTCTGGAACAATTCCTCATGGGCCATCGGCCCAGCCACAAAGCATGAAAAGAATCGTAGATGCGGGCGTCTCGCCCGCCCGGTAATCCGCACAGGCTGGAAAGCCTGTGCTACCGCTTGGAACTTTTCAGGACAGTTGCTCATGAGCTTTTGGCTCATCCATAAATTATGAAAAAATACCGGTAATTAACCTTGAACCTTGAACTTTTCGAAGCAGTTATCCATGGGCCGTATGGCCCACCCGTAAAGCATGAAAAGGGAACGTAGGGGCGGGCGTCCCCGCCCGCCCGGGTAACCGCACAGGCTGGAAAGCCTGTGCCACCGCCCGGGACTTTTCAGGACAGATTTTTCTCGCCCAGACTTGAAACCTTGAACCCGGAACTTTGAACCCGACAGTGCACCAGATCCAGGCCGCGGTCCTGCGCGCCGGCGGCGGCCCTTTGCACCTCGAATCCCTGGACCTGGGAGGCCCCCGGGATGATGAAGTTCTGGTGCGTTTGGCGGCCTCGGGCGTCTGCCACACGGATATCGATTTCCTGGAAGGTCATGCCGAGCCGCCGGTGATTCTGGGACACGAAGGTGCGGGCGTGGTGGCGGAGGTGGGCCGGCAGGTGCGGCGTTTTAAGCCCGGCGACCACGTGGTCCTGTCTTACCAGTCCTGCGGCCGTTGCCCACTTTGCCGCCAGGGCCGGCCCACGGCTTGCGAGCACTTCTGGGATTTGAACTTCGGGTTCCAGCGCCTGGACGTCAGCAACGCCTATTCTGACGGGGTGCAGGGCCATTTCTTCGGGCAGTCGTCCTTTGCCACCCAGACCCTGGCCACCAGCCGGAACCTGGTCAAAGTCCCCCCGGACCTGCCGCTCAAACTTCTGGCGCCCCTGGGCTGCGGTATGCAGACCGGTGCCGCGACCGTGCTCAATCTGCTCAAAATCCCTAAAAAGTCAAGCATTGCGGTTCTCGGCACCGGCGCGGTGGGTCTGGCCGCAGTCATGGCTGCATGTATAGCAGGCGCCAATCCTATTATCGGGGTCGATATCAAACCCGCGCGGCTTGAGCTCGCCTTGGAGTTGGGCGCCACTCATGCCATTGACAGCAGCCGGGAGGAGGTGATCCCCCGCATCCGGGAGATCACCGGCCGCGGGGTTGATTATGTGCTGGAGATCACCGGCGACCCTGCCATGTACCGGGCCGGGGCTGAGGCGTTGAAGCCTAAGGGCACCATGGCCCTCATTGCCAGCCCGGGCCGGGGCGGCTCTCTGCCGGAAGGCCGCAAAATCATCGGCAGCATCCAGGGGGACGCGGTGCCCCAGAAATTTATCCCGAAATTGATCGCCCTTTATCGGGAAGGCAAATTTCCCTTTGACCGCCTGCTGAAATTTTATGAATTCCGGGAGATCAATCAGGCCATAGCCGACGCGCTTCAGGGCGACACCATCAAGCCGGTGCTGGTGATTAATGAAATTTAACAGCTCCGGGGTTCATGGTTATTTGCTTATTACCGCACATTAGTCCGGAAAAGAGTCTTTGAAGTCCCCCTTTACTAAAGGGGGATTATCGAGCGCTTATTTAATCCCCCCTGCCCCCCTTAAAAAAAGGGGAGAAATACCTTCACCTTAAACCGCGGCAATCCGGGCAATTGACTAGCGCCCGCCATTCCCATAAAATTAGGCCATGCATCTTCGTTTAAGAAGTCTTTGGCTAATCGTGCTGCTCCTTCTGGCGTTTACAGTGGACGCGATAACCCTGGAGGCAATGGAACCGGGCCCGAAGCCCCCCTCCCCTCCCCGCATCCTGGAAGCCGCCCATGCTCCCCGAACCGCCAGGATTATGCGCCAGGTGGCCCTGGCCTATGACCCGCAAATGACGCCGGCGGCCCGGGACCAGGACTTGCTCACCAAGGTGCGCCGATGTAAAAGCCTCCTGGGCTTAGGAAGGCTGGTGGAGCTGCGCTATCAAACCTTGAATCTGCGGTCCTTGGTGGGCGAAGTCTCCTGGGAGGACCTGCACCGCCGCCGCTGGCCCGATGGGGAGCCGGTGGGGGTCACCCTGAGCGTCCCGGTCTGGGTGCCCGCGGGGGCGCAAAAGATCAAAACCTACTGCGGCTTCGAAAAGAAGTGGCAGACCGTGGCCGCGGGCCCGGCCCGCCCTTGCGGCTATATCTGGCATGTGGCCAGGATGGCGGCCATCAACGATAAGGCGCATTACCGGGCGGACCGCCTCCAGTTCGAAATCAATAGCAAATTCGCGCCCTTAGTCGGCCTGCTCCTGGAATACATCTTCCGGGAAGGCTACTACGACGTCTCCCGCCGGGTGCCGCTGCTGGTGGTGCGGGGCGGCGAGGACACCTTCGCGGCCCATAACGGCTCCGGGCCGGTGACCGCGGAATGCCTCAGCTTTCCCGACCATGATGGTGCGTCCCTGGCCGCCACCGTGTCCCTGTGCCACTTCCAGAACCTGGCCGCCATGTACCACGGCCGCCATGCGCCCGGCTCCAACCACCGCCTGGGCCTGGCCCTGGACCTGAACGATTTCAACTACCATGTCCCCGGGGTGGTGGATGGCACCCCCAACGCCATCAGCCCCTCGGCCCGGCAATACAACCGGGACGCCATGCATAAGCTGGACGCCCGGAACATGCCCTCCTGGGTCTACCGGGCGGCCAAATGGCTGGGCTGCCGCCTGCCCATGGAATGGAACTACGAAGGCTACCAGACGGACTGGGAGCACGTGGACGTGGGCACGTCGAAGACAGGGGTCAGTGGCCAGTGATCAGTGGTCAGTGGTCAGTGGCCAGTTTGGGTAGCCGCAGGCTTTAGCCTGCGCCAGCACAGGCGAGACGCCTGTGCCACCAGGGTTTAATAATTTCTGGTTCCCAAGCTCCTGCTTGGGAACCAGATTGGCAGAAAAAGCTCCAGCTTTTTATCTTCTCGTTCCCAAGCTGAGCTTGGGAACGCAGGTATGCGACCAAGTTTAACTTGGTTAACCAACCCGTTCCCAAGTACAACTTGGGAACGAGGAAGAAGTCAGATCGATCACGGCGGGCCATGCCCGCCCTACATTGGCCCCTGGCCCCTGACCCCTATGCTCAAAGACTTCATCCACTCCTTGAGAAATTCCGCGGAACACCGGGATATTCTGACCCATTATCATCATTTGCCCGAGAAAAAAGCGGAATATGGGGAGACCAGCCTGGCCCCGGCCCTGGTGGAGGCCTTGCAGCGCCTGGGCATCCCCCGGCTGTATCAGCATCAGGCCCAGGCCCTGGCCGCGATCCGGGCGGGCAAAAACATCCTGGTGGCCACGCCCACGGCCAGCGGCAAGACCTTGATCTACAACCTGCCGGTCCTGAAGGCGCTGCTCAAAGCCCCCCAGGGCCACGCGCTCTATCTTTTCCCCCTGAAGGCCCTGGAGCAGGACCAGCTCAAGGCCGTCAAGGAACTGGACGGGGCCCTCCCCTCCCCTTTCCTCAGGGCCGCGATCTATGACGGCGACACGCCCCCCGGGGACCGCCAGGCCCTGAAAGCCCGGCCGCCCCATGTCCTGATCAGCAACCCGGACATGCTGCACATGGGGATTCTGCCGCACCACGGCGCCTGGTCCGATTTTTTCAAGCGCCTGCGCTTCGTGGTGGTGGACGAAGTCCACACTTACCGGGGCATCATGGGCAGCCACATGGCCCAGGTGCTCAAGCGCCTGCGCCGCCTCGGCGCCCATTACGGCGCGACGCCGCAGTTTCTTTTCTCTTCGGCCACCATCGCCAGGCCCGAGGAATTTATCCGCAAGCTCACGGGCCTGGAGGTGGAAATTATCGCGGAGAGCGGCGCGCCCCAGTCGGGCCGCCATTTTCTCTTTTTGAATCCCCCCGCAGGCGCGCCCGCGGTCGCGGCCCAGATCTTTTCCCAGGCCATCCGCCAGGGTCTGGCCACCATCTGCTTCACCCAGGCCCGGAAACTCACGGAGTTGATCCACGTCTGGGCCCAGCGCCAGGTGCCGGAGCTGCGGCGCTATATCAGTTCGTACCGCGCGGGCTTCCTCCCGGAGGAACGCCGGGAGATCGAACACCATCTGGCCTCCGGCAAAATGCGGGGCGTGATCTCCACCAGCGCCCTGGAGATGGGTATCGATATCGGCGGCCTGGATGTCTGCATCCTGGTGGGCTACCCCGGCACCATGGTCACCACCTGGCAGCGGGCCGGACGGGTGGGCCGCCAGGGCCGGGACTCCCTCATCGTCCTGGTGGCCCAGGCCGACGCCTTGGACCAGTACTTCATCAAGTACCCGGACCAATTCTTCGGCCGGCCCATGGAGACCGCGATCGTCGACCCGGACAATCCTTACGTGGTCAAGGACCATCTCCCCTGCGCCGCCCAGGAGCTGCCGCTCAAGGAGGATGACTCCTTCTTTGACCTGAAAACCCATAGCAAAGTGATGCAGGAGCTCTCCCAGGAGCGCCACCTCCTGCAGAGCGCCGCGGGGGACGCCTGGTTCTCCCGCTCCCGCTTTCCCCAGAAGGAGGTGAATATCCGGGGCATGGGCGACAGCTTCTCCATCTTCCTGGAGGGCCGGAAAAAGCCCATCGGCTCCATTGACGGCCACCGGGCCTTAAGGGAGTGCCATCCCGGCGCGGTCTATCTGCATAAGGCCAAGACCTACACGGTGCAGCGCCTGGACCTGGAGCGGTGCAACGTCTGGGTGGAGCCCATCGAGCCCAATTATTTCACCCGCATCCAGACGGATAAAGACACGGAGATCCTGGAAGTGCGGGAAAAGCGGCGGATCGCCCAATTCCTGGCCTGCACCGGGCGGCTGAAGGTCACGGAGAGGTTGTTAAGCTATGAAAAGCGGCGGCTGCCGGGCCAGGAACTGGTGGGCTCAGTGCCCCTAGACCTGCCCCCCTCGATCTTTGAGACCGTGGGCATGTGGCTGGAGATTCCCGATGAGGTCAAGGCCGCAGTCTATGGGGAAGGCCTGCATTTCATGGGGGGCATCCACGCCCTGGAGCACGTGCTCATCAGCATGTTTCCGCTATTTGCCCTGGCGGACCGCTATGACATCGGCGGCATCTCCCACCCCGCGCATCCCCAGGTGGGCAAGGCCGCGATCTTTATCTACGACGGGTACCCCGGGGGCGTGGGTCTGGCGGAGCGGGCCTTTGAGATCCTGGAAGACTTGCTCAAACGCACCCGGGAGCTCATCGACGCCTGCCCCTGCGAAGACGGCTGCCCTTCCTGTGTGCACTCCCCCAAGTGCGGGTCGGGGAACAAGCCCCTGGACAAGGAGGCCGCGGTCCTCACCGCGGGCCTGCTTTTGGGGATGGAGGCCAATGCCCCTGTCGTGGCCGAGGCCTCCCCGGAGCCAGACAATCTACCCTCTTCCCAACCTGTGACTTTAGCGGAGACCTGGCTGAAAGACCGCAAAGTCGGCTTTTTGGACCTGGAGACCTGCTGTTCCGCGGCGGACGTGGGCGGTTGGGGCCAATGCCACCGCATGGGCATCTCCCTTGCCGTCCTGGGGGAGACCAATCCCCCGCAGATGCTGGCCTACCGGGAAGCCGATCTGGAAAGACTCTGCCAACGTCTTCAGGATTTGGACCTGGTGGTGGGCTTCAACGTCAAGCGCTTCGACTACCGGGTGCTCCAGCCCTACACCGCCCTTGACCTGGCTGCACTGCCCACCCTGGACATCCTGGAGGAAATCCACCAGAATCTGGGCCACCGTTTATCTTTGGGGCACCTGGCGGAAAAGACCCTGGGGGAAGCCAAAACCGGGGACGGCCTTCTGGCCCTGGAGCTTTACGCCGCGGGCAAATGGGAGGAACTGGAGTCTTACTGCCGCCAGGACGTGCTCCTCACCCAGCGGCTTTTCCAATTCGGGGTGGAAAACGGCTACCTGCTCTACCAGCACCGCCAGGGGGCCCTGGTGCGGGTGCCGGTGGACTGGGGGGAGGAGCGATTTTTCAAAGATTAACCACAGAGGCACAAAGAGCACAGAGATGCACAGAGATAATTGCTAAGCTTTGGCGCCAGGCGCCAAAGCTTAATTTTTTCTCCGTGAAACTCTGTGACCTCTGTGCCTCTGTGGTTAAAACTCTTGCCCTTTGACCCGGCATAATTTATCATTTGCCAAAAACCACGAAAGGGGTAGGCAATGAAGCGGAAAAGCCGGTGGTTGGCCCTGGGTTGCTGCTTAGCGCTGTTAGTCGTTGTCGCCGCGGTTTCCATGGCCGCGGATGTGGAACCCAAGGTTGGACAATCAGTAGGCAACTTTAAATTTCCAGCTCCCACGTCCGATGCGGACGCTAAGTATCTCGGCCTGGCCAAAGCCGGAGAATTCACCATCAAGGACGTCAAAGCTCCGTATCTGCTGGTGGAGCAGTTCAATACCACTTGTCCCCATTGCATGGCCCAGGCTCCTATTATGAACCAGCTTTTCAATAAGGTTCAGCAGGATGCAGCCCTGAAAGACAAGGTGAAGTTTCTAGGGTTGGCCCAGGGCAATGATGCCAATGCCGTCAAAATGTGGAAGATGTTTCAGAAGATCCAATTCCCTCAAATTGCGGATACTAAGAGCTCTTGGGGAGACGCGGTGAATTTCCACCCCTATCCGGTTAGTTATCTAGTGGATAAGAATGGCAAGATCCTGTGGGTCCACATCGGCACCTTTGAGAACGCGGATGAGGCCTTCAAGGAAATCAAGAAGCTGGCGAAGTAAGAAGAGTTACCACGGAAACACAGAGGACACAGAGTTACACAGAGAAAATTATTTCTGCTTTGGCGCTAGGCGCCAGAGCAGAAAAATTATTTCTCTGAGAATTTCTGTGCTCTCTGTGTCTCTGTGGTTAATTTTTTCTTAACCTTTATCAAGGGTTCGAGCCATGGACCTGCAGACCATCCTGGTGGGCACCGACTTCTCCGAGGGCGCGGGTGCGGCCTTCCAAATGGCCAAAAAGCTGGCCAAGAGTCTCGGGGCCAAAATCGTCCTGCTCCATGTCATCAATCAGAAATTGGTGGTCCGTCTGGCCGAGTACCTGAAGCAGGAACCCGACTCCTTCCTGCCGGAACTCCGGGAACGGGCTCAAAAACAGATGAGTGGATTTCTGGACCGCTGGCAAACCGACGGCCTGGAAGTGGAAAGCATGGTGGCCGTGGGTCTGCCCTTCCAGGAAATTGCCATCATCGCCCGGGATCTGGCCGTGGACCTGGTGGCCCTGGGCGGCTACGGCCGCACCAGCGGAGCCCGGCCCCTGGAAGACCTCTTCTTCGGCTCCACCGCCGAAAAAGTGGTGCGCCTGCTGCCCTGCTCCGTCCTCTGCGTGCCCCTGGATAAGGACTAACCACAGAGACACAGAGGACACAAAGTTTCACAGAGTAAAATTAAAATGCTTTGGCGCTTAGCGCCAAAGCATTTTTTAATTCTCTGTGTATCTCTGTGCTCTTTGTGCCTCCGTGGTTAGGTTTTTCTCTTATACCGGGAAATCCACTTTGATTTTGAAGACCTCATGGGCCGGGAGGCTCAGGATCTCCTCAACCCCGGTGGCCCGGGAGATCTCCTGGAGGATCTCGTGCAGTTTTTCCGGGGAGGAGGCGATGAGGGTGAACCAGACATTAAGATGGTGGCGGCGCAGATAGTTATGGGTCACGCCTGGATAATTATTGACCGTATCCACAAAGCGTTCCAACATTTCCTCCGGGACATGGGCGGCGCAGAGGGTGCTGGTATAACCCAGTTTCCGGGAGGTGAAATTGGCGCCGATGCGGCGGATGACGCCTAAGTTCACCATGGCCTGCACCCGGTGGAGCACCTCCTCTTCCGAAACCCCGGTCTTTTCCCCCATCTCCGCATAGGGCCGGGAGACAATGGGAAAATGGGACTGGATTTCGTTGAGGATGGCCTTATCCAGATCGTCCAGTTGTTTGGTCATAACAGTCCTTTTAATCTCACGCAAAGTCGCAAGGGCGCCAAGAAAGACGCAAAAAATTCATCATAAATTCTTGCGTCTTTGCGCCTTGGCGTCTTTGCGTGAGATCATTCATTTCTTAACCTTCATAAGGACAGATGGGGTCTTCCCCCAGGACGTCGCCGATCAGGGCATAGGCCCGGGCCCGGCAGCCGCCGCAGACTTTGCGGTACTGGCAGGCATGGCACTTGCCCCGGTAGTCGTCCACCCGCCGCAATTGCTGAAACAACTCGGAGTTGGCCCAGATTTCGGGAAACGGGGTTTCCCGGATGTTGCCCGCCACCAGGTCCAGGTAGCCGCAAGGCTGCACTTCCCCTTTATAAGAGACGAACGCGAAGCCTTGCCCCCCCAGGCAGCCCTTGGTCATGGCCTCCATGCCGTGGGTGGCCGGGGTGATCTTCTCGCCCCGGGCCGCCGCGTCCTGGCGCCACAGCCGGTAAAATTGGGGGGCGCAGGTGGGCTTGATGAAGAGGCGGCCCTCTTTTTGCCTCGCCAGGAGCCAGCGCAGGGTCTCTTCGTATTCTTCCGGACTTACCAGTTGCTCCGGGATGTCTTCGCCCCGGCCCGTGGGCACCAGGACAAAGACGTGATGCGCCGCGGCCCCCAAGGAAATGGCCAGTTCGTGGATCGCAGGGAGTTCCCCGCGGTTGGCCCGGGTAACGGTGGTGTTGATCTGGAAAGGCAGTCCGGCCTGGCGGCAGGCGGCGATGCCCGCGAGCGCCCCG
Source organism: Deltaproteobacteria bacterium (assembly GCA_021813445.1). Lineage (GTDB taxonomy): Bacteria > Desulfobacterota > Desulfobaccia > Desulfobaccales > 0-14-0-80-60-11 > SURF-52. Next base: position 1,355 of record JAKAKP010000075.1, on the reverse strand, counting down.
TCATAGGCCCCGGGCACGGCCCGGAGAGCGTCGTGACTGGCCGCGGCGGCCCCGTCAATGGAGATGGACACCCGCTGGATGCCCGCTTCCTGCAAGCGGGCGGCAATGTCCGGGGTCACCAGGGTGCCGTTGACGGCCATCACCATCCGCTGGCCGCGCCCAGTGCCGTAGGCCGCCAGTTCATAGATGTCATCCCGGAGCAGGGGTTCGCCGCCGGTGAGGATGACTACGGCCTGGCCCATGCCCGCCAGGTCGTCCAGCAGCTTCATCCCTTCCGCGGTGGTCAGTTCCCCGGGATACGGCCCGGAGCCCGCGGCCGCACGGCAATGGAGGCAAGCCAGGTTGCAGCGCCGGGTGGTCTCCCAGGCCAGCAACCTTAAAGCCGGGGTCTTAATGAGCTCTTTTTGATGCATACATTATTTTACCAAATTTCCGGCCCCGCGCCCAGGGAAAGGGGACCTGACGTTGCGGCACGGGGTATGCATTTTATCTGGAGCAGCAGCTTGCCGTTACCGGGGAAATTTCGCTGAGGAAGCAGAGATTATGCCGGTATGGCGCTGCCGGCGGTTTTGCCGGAGGCCTTGTTCGTAGTAAAGCAAGTGGCAAAGATTGCCGTTTGCACGGCAAGTATTGCCACAAGCGGCGGCGTGGGGAAAAAGGTTGGACCTCCGGTGGAACAGAGGAGATTTCCTTTCTCTTAAACATCTTTTCCCAGGAGAGGGGCATGATTCTACCCGCAATCGGTATCAGCTTCGGGCACCACCAGGTCAGTCAGCAACAAGGGGTGCAGCAACAGAAGAATGTTGTACAAGGGTTGTCCCAAAGTCTCAACGCCGGCGATCTGGCATCGGCGCAGAAGTCCTTTGCGGCGGTGCAGCAGGACCTGCAATCAGTGCAAAGTGCCCAGCAGAGCAGCCAATCCACCGACTCCACCAAGTCCACCAACTCCATAAGCACTGATATCCAGGGACTGTCCCAGAGCCTCAACTCCGGGGACCTGACCGGAGCGCAAAAGGCTTTGGCAGCCTTGCAGCAAGACTTGCAAACTGCCCAGGCAACTCACGGGCACCATCACCACCATCCCGTGAGCGCCAGTCAGGCCGCAAGTCTTTATGCCAATAACGGCACAGACACCAGTGGCACCAGCAGCAGCAACAGCGACATCAGCAGCCTGTTGACTACAGGCAGCGGTGTCCATGTGAGTGCTTAAACATCCAGAACTAAGGCAGGTACCGCGCCGCCGCGGCCATGCCAAGGGGTTAGCCGCATCAGGCTAACCCCTTTGTTTTTCCGCATGGGGCAGGAGAATTGTTCAAAGGGTTAGCGGCCGCGGGCGCTTGCCTGGCTCAAGCAGA